>JARLIU010000112.1 GCA_031291595.1 Ancalomicrobiaceae bacterium
ACGTTGACCTTCGATTCGATCATCTCGTAGTAGAGGTCGTTGCCCTCGCGGGTGCGCTCGCCGACGCCGGCGAAGACGGAGTAACCGCCGTGCGCCTTGGCGACGTTGTTGATCAGCTCCATGATCAGCACGGTCTTGCCGACGCCGGCACCGCCGAACAGGCCGATCTTGCCGCCCTTGGCGTAAGGCGCCAACAGGTCGACGACCTTGATGCCGGTGATCAGGATTTCCGCTTCGGTCGCCTGATCGATGTATTCGGGCGCCAGCGCATGGATCGGGCGCTTCTCGACGAAGCTGATCGGGCCGGCTTCGTCGACCGGCTCGCCGATGACGTTCATGATGCGGCCGAGCGTGCCGTCACCGACGGGAATGGCGATGGCGAGGCCGGTGTCGACCACTTCCTGGCCGCGCGACAGGCCTTCGGTCGAATCCATGGCGACGGTGCGGACGGTGTTCTCGCCCAGGTGTTGGGCGACCTCGAGCACGAGACGCGTGCCGTGGTTGTCGATTTCCAGCGCGTGAAGGATGGCCGGAAGATGCTCATCGAACTGCACGTCGACGACGGCGCCCATCACCTGCCGAACGCGACCGATTTTCTTGTCAGCCATTGCTAGACCCTCGTAAATGTCTGCCTCAGATCGCCTCGGCGCCCGAGATGATTTCGATCAGTTCCTTGGTGATCTGCGCCTGGCGCGACCGATTGTAGGTCGTGGACAGCTTTTTGATCATGTCGCCGGCATTGCGCGTGGCGCTATCCATGGCGCTCATCTGCGAGCCGAAGAACGAAGCAACGTTCTCCAACAACGCGCGATAGATCTGCACCGAGATGTTGCGCGGCAGGAGATCCTCGAGGATCTCGGCCTCGCCGGGTTCGCATTCGTAGATCGCCCCATCGGCAACATTGCCGTGCGCAGCCGGCACCTCGGCCGGGATCAGCCTGTGCTGGGTCGGGATCTGATTGATGACCGAGCGGAAGTGCGAATAGAACAGCGTGGCAACGTCGAAGCCGCCGCTCTCGTAGAGGTCGAGCACCTTCCTGCCAATGCCATCGGCGTGCTCGAAGCCGATCTGGCGCACGCTCCTCAACTCGACGACCTCGACGATCAGATCGCCGAAGGTGCGCTTCAGGACGTCGAACCCCTTGCGGCCGACGCAGAGGAATTTCACCTCCTTGCCCTGCTCCAACAGCCGGTAGGCGTGGTCACGGGCAAGCCGGGCGATCGAGGAGTTGAAGGCGCCGCAGAGACCGCGGTCGCCGGTGCAGACGACGAGGAGATGCACCTGATCCCGCCCGTTGCCCGACAGCAGCACCGGCGCGTCCGACTTGCCCTCGAAGGCGCCGGCGAGATGGCCGAGCACCTTGGCCATGCGGTCGGCATAGGGGCGGGCCGATTCGGCTACCTGCTGGGCACGGCGCAGTTTTGCCGCCGCGACCATCTGCATGGCCCTGGTGATCTTCTGCGTCGCCTTGACCGAGGTGATGCGGGTTCTGAGTGCCTTCAGGCTCGGCATCGGGCCGTCCTTTGTTCGACGTCGGACATCTCGATCCGCAGACGCATCCCGTCCGTGGGACTGAACGCGCCGGACCGCGGGCAAATCCGACGAGAAAGGCCTCGCCGGAGCTTAGTTCGAGCGTGTTCCTGTCGCGAAACCGGCTTCCGCTTGCGCGGACCACGCCCCGGTCTTCGATCAGGCGAGCGATTTCACGACGGTCTCGACGACGGCCTTCAATCGGGCGTCGAGCTCCTTGGTCAGCTCCCGCTTGTCGCGGATGCCGCTGAGGATATCGGCATGGTCGTTCCTGAGCGTGCGCAGGAGGCCGTCCTCGAAGGGGCGGACCTTATCGAGCGGCATGGCGTCGAGATAGCCGTTGATGCCGGCGTAGATCACGCACACCTGCTCTTCGGTTTTCAACGGCGAGAACTGCGGCTGCTTCAGCAGCTCGGTCAGGCGGGCGCCGCGGTTGAGCAGCCGCTGCGTCACGGCGTCGAGGTCGGAGCCGAACTGGGCGAAGGCCGCCATCTCGCGGTACTGCGCCAGCTCGCCCTTGATCTTGCCGGCGACCTGCTTCATCGCCTTGATCTGCGCCGACGAGCCGACGCGCGACACCGACAGGCCGACGTTCACCGCCGGGCGGATGCCCTGGTAGAACAGGTCGGTCTCCAGGAAGATCTGGCCGTCGGTGATGGAGATGACGTTGGTCGGGATGTAGGCCGACACGTCGTTGGCCTGGGTCTCGATGATCGGCAGCGCCGTCAGCGAGCCGAACCCGTTGTCCTTGTTGAGTTTGGCGGCGCGCTCCAAGAGACGGGAATGCAGGTAGAACACGTCGCCCGGATAGGCTTCGCGGCCCGGCGGCCGGCGCAGCAGCAGCGACATCTGGCGGTAGGCGACGGCCTGCTTCGACAGGTCGTCATAGATGATGACCGCATGCATGCCGTTGTCGCGGAAGTATTCACCCATGGCGCAGCCGGAGAACGGCGCGATGAACTGCATCGGCGCGGCGTCGGACGCCGTGGCGGCAACGACGATCGAATACTCGAGCGCGCCGTGCTCTTCCAGCACCTTGACGAACTGGGCGACGGTCGAACGTTTCTGGCCGATGGCGACGTAGACGCAATAGAGCTTCTGGCCCTCGTCCGTCGACTGGTTCAACGGCTTCTGGTTGAGGATGGTGTCGAGCGCGACGGCGGTCTTGCCGGTCTGGCGGTCGCCGATGATCAGCTCGCGCTGGCCGCGGCCGATCGGGATCAGCGCATCGATGGCCTTCAATCCGGTCGACATCGGCTCGTGCACCGACTTGCGCGGAATGATGCCCGGCGCCTTGACGTCGACGCGGCGACGCTCGGTCGTCTCGATCGGGCCCTTGCCGTCGATCGGGTTGCCGAGGCCGTCGACCACGCGGCCCAACAGGCCCTTGCCGACCGGCACGTCGACGATCGAGCCGGTGCGCTTGACCACGTCGCCCTCGGCGATGTCGCGGTCGGCACCGAAGATCACGACGCCAACGTTGTCGACCTCGAGGTTCAAGGCCATGCCGCGCGTGCCGTTCTGGAACTCGACCATTTCGCCGGACTGGACCTTGTCCAGACCATAGACGCGGGCGATGCCGTCGCCGACGGAGAGAACCTGGCCGACCTCGGAGACCTCGGCTTCCTGGCCGAAGTTCTTGATCTGCTCCTTGAGGATTGCGGAAATTTCCGCCGCCCGGATATCCATCAGCGGACCTCTTTCAGTGCGACTTTGAGGGAAGAGAGTTTCGTCTTCAGCGAGGTGTCGACCATGCGGCTGCCGATCTTGACCACAAGCCCGCCGATCAGCGAGGGATCGACCTTGGTGGCGAGCGTGATGCCCTTGCCGCCGGCAACCCCGAGAAGCGCCGCCTTCAGCGCGTCAGCCTGGGTCTCGGTAAGGGGTTCGGCCGAAACGATGTCTGCGGTCACCTCGCCGCGATGGGCGGCAACCAGCGCCTTATAGGCGCGGCGGATGTCTGGCACAACGAAAAGGCGGCGGTTGGCCGCCGCCACGAGGATCACGTTCGCCGCGTAGCCGGAAATGCCGGCGCGCGCCAACACCGCCGCTACCGCGCGTTTCTGTTCCTCGGCGGAAAAGATTGGGCTGCGGACCAGACGATGGAGGTCGGCGCTCTCGTCGATCAGCGCCTGGAACGCGTCGAGGTCGGAACCGACGGCGTCGATGACACCGGCTTCTGCAGCCGCCTCGAACAGGGCGCCCGCATAGCGCTCGGCGACACCGGATACGATCGAAGTCGTCTCAGCCACCCGCATGAACCCCCTGGCATTCGAGGGTGGCGAAACGCATTTCGTAACCCCCTGACGCTATTTGAAAAACCTGAGGATTTCCGCGCATGCGCATGCGTTTTTTCCCCGAAGCCGGGCGTGTCCTACCACATGGATTTCTGTGGTGCAACACGGGCATTGGCGACAAATCCGAAAGAATCATGACGTCCATCGTCACCGTCCGTCAATGGCAGGTGTCAGTAAAATGTCATAGGAAAGTCACAGGAAGCTTTGCGGGTCGATGTCGACGGAGACGCGCTGGCTGCCGCGTGGCGGCGGGGACGCGGCGAACCAGCGCTTCACGTAGGCCTGCAGGTCGACCGACCGGTCGGATTTCACCAACAGCCGGAAACGGTGGCGGCCGCGGATGACGGCGAGCGGCGCTTCCGTCGGGCCGAGAACGATGACGCGGTCGGCAGATGGGGCAGATCGGCCAAGTGCTTGGGCAAGGCTTGCCGCCTGCTCGCGGTCGTCGGCCGAGACGACGATGCCGGCCAGCCGCCCGAACGGCGGCAGCCCGACGACGCGGCGTTCCTCGATCTCATGGGCATAGAAGCCTTCGCGGTCGCCGGCGACGATCGCCCTGATCACCGGATGGCCGGGCGCATAGGTCTGCAACAGACCTCTTGCCGCGCCGCCGGCGTAGCCGTTCTCGTCGTCGGTCGAGCGTGCCGCTCTGCGCTCGTCGTCGGTCGGGCGTGCCGCTCTGTGCCCGTCGTCGGTCGAGCGTGCCGCTCTGCGCTCGTCGTCGGTCGAGCGTGCCGCTCTCCCGGCCCGGCCGGTCACCTGCTGCAGCAGCTGGAACGTCTTTTCCGCCGCGCGCGGATCGCCATGTGCCAATCCGAGGTCCGCGTCGACGACGCCGACCAGCGTCAGCTTGGGAAAATTGTGGCCCTTGGCCACCAGCTGCGTGCCGATGACGATGTCGGCTTCGCCGCGGGCAACCGCCGCCAATTCCTCCTTCATGCGCTGGACGCCGCCGGGGAGATCGGAGGAGAGGATCATGCGGTGCGCGTCGGGGAACTCGTCCGCCACTTCTTCGGCGATGCGCTCGATGCCGGGACCGCAGGCGATCAGGCTGTCGACCTCGCCGCACTCGGGGCAATGGTCGGGGCGGCGCATCGTGTGGCCGCAGTGGTGACAGGTCAGCACGCCACGGAAGCGGTGTTCCACCAGCCAGGTGGAGCACTCGGGGCACTGGAAGCGGTGGCCGCAGGTGCGGCAGAGGGTCAGCGGGGCATAGCCGCGCCGGTTGAGAAACAGCAGCGCCTGTTCGCCGCGCTTCAAGGTGTCCCTCAGCGCCTGGACCAGGGGCGGGCTGAGGAAGCGGCCACGGGCGGGGAGGTGGCGCCTGAGATCGATCGCTTCGATGTCGGGCAGCACTGCGCCGCGAGCGCGCTTTTCCAGGATCAGGCGGCGATAGCGGCCCTGGTCGGCGTTGACCCGGCTCTCGATCGACGGCGTCGCCGACGACAGCACGACAGGGAAGCCGCCGAGCCGGCCCCTGACCACCGCCATGTCGCGGGCATGGTAGTTGACGCCTTCGTCCTGTTTGTAGGCACCGTCGTGCTCCTCGTCGACGACGATGAGGCCGAGGTCGGCGAAGGGCAGGAACAGCGCCGAGCGGGCGCCGACCACGGCTTTGATCTCGCCATTGACCACGCCGCGCCAGACTTGCGCCCGCGCCTTGGGACTGACCTGCGAGTGCCATTCGGCCGGCCGCGCGCCAAACCGCTCGGCGAAACGGTCGAGGAATTCGCCGGTCAGCGCGATCTCGGGGAGAAGGATCGCCGCCTGACGCCCCTGGCGCAGCGTCTCGGCCACCGCCTCGAAATACACCTCGGTTTTGCCGGACCCGGTGACGCCGTCGAGCAGCGTCACGGAAAAGCCGCGCTCGCTCGCCGCGGCTCTGAGCGCCACCGCTGCGTCCTGCTGTTCGGCACTGAGGGTCGGCGGGGCGAAATCGGGGTCGGGCGCCGCGATCGCGCGGCCCGGTTCGAGCCAGACCTCTTCCAGCGTACCTTGCGCGATCAACCCGTCGATGACGCCCGACGATACCGCCGCCGAGGCTGCCAAGCCGGAGCGCGACCAGCCGGCGCCATCCGCGGTCAATTCGAGCACGCGTTTGCGGGCGTCGGTCAACCGCTCCGGCGCTGGACCGGAGTGGCGGATGCCACGGATGCGGGCTTCCGGCTCCAGCGCTTCCGGCGAGCGGATGACCATGCGCATCACCATGCCGCGCGGCATCAGATAGTAGCTGCCGACCCAGTCGACGAAGCGGCGCAGCGAGGGTCCGAGCGGCGGGGCGGGGAAGGCGTGTTCGATCTCGCGCAGCCGGTTGTCGCCGACGGTCTCGCCGCCGGCGGCTTCGTCCCAGACCACGCCGATCACTTTCCTCGGTCCCAACGGCACGACGACGATCGAGCCCGGCGCGACCTCCATGTCGCGCGGCAGCTTGTAGGAATAGGCCGTGTCGATCGCCACCGGCACCAGGACCGACACGACGCGACGGGAATTGCCGAAGAGATCGGACAAGCGGGGTCTCACGATTCAGGAACTGAATCTAGACTAGGCGCTTCGGCTGTGGGATGCCATTGATTGGGTCGCGCCGCTTCAGTTTGGCCAAGGCAGGAGATCAGACGATGGCTGGAGTCGGCGGCGAGTTCACGCGGCGGCTGCTGGTTGACGCGGGGATCACGGATGGTATGCGCGTGCTCGACGTCGGATGCGGCAGCGGCGATGTCGCGCTGATGGCCGCCGTCATCGTCGGCGGGCAGGGCGAAGTGGTTGGCGTCGATCTCGATCCGGCGGCCTTGGCGATGGCACGCCAGCGCGTGAGCGAACTGGGCATTGCGAACGTTTCGTTTGTCGAGGGTGGGTTCGCTGCCTCGGACGCGAGCGAAGCCCTGTTCGACGCGGTCGTTGGACGGCGTGTGCTTATGTATCAGCGCGAACCGATCGAGTCCGTCATGGCTCTGGCGCGCCGCGTGCGCCCTGGCGGACTGGTCGTGTTTCAGGAGCACGACGCCTCGACCATGCCCGCCAGCAGAGTCCCCATGCCATTGCATCGCCAAGTTCAGCAATGGATGCGCGAAACGGTGACAGCGGAGGGCGC
This sequence comes from Ancalomicrobiaceae bacterium, assembly GCA_031291595.1. GTDB lineage: Bacteria > Pseudomonadota > Alphaproteobacteria > Rhizobiales > Ancalomicrobiaceae > CAIYYN01. The sequence continues at coordinate 6,916 of JARLIU010000112.1, forward strand.
CAACATCCACATCGGCTTCGATCTCCATTCGATGTTCTCGCAAGCGGGGCTCCTGGTCGGAGAGGTGCGGGCGGAGGCCATCGTGCTCACGGCGGACCAGCTCTATCCAGCCGCTGCCATCATCAGGGCGATGATGCCTCGCATCCTCAGGTACGGCGTGGCGACCGAACGGGAGATCGACATCGACACGCTCGAGCAGCGGCTCGCCGAGGAGCGCTTGACAGTCGGCGCGACCTATTTGGCCGATATGATGTTCGGGATTTGGGCGCGAAAGCCCTGACGGCGCCGCTCGCCATCGGCGTGACGATGACGTGATGCACTGACGATGATCGGGATGGCGGCCAGTAACGGCGCGTTCATCGCGGTTCGGTTAGGCTTTCCTCTATGAAGACACCGCTCCTCTCGGCTCCGCCACCGCTCGTCTTCGCTGCGCCCGACCTCGCCGCGGCCATCGCCGATTGGCAGCGGTTCCTGGCGGCGGAACGCAGATACTCTTCCGCGACGCTTCAAGCCTACGAGCGCGATCTCAGGCAGTTCCTGCGGTTCCTGAGCATCCACATGGGTGAGACGCCGACGATTGGCCTGCTCTCGGAGGTCCGGCCCGCCGACCTGCGTGGCTTCCTGGCCGCGCGGCGTGGCGAAGGCGTGGCGGCCCGCAGCCTCGGCCGCCAGCTCGCCGGCATCCGCTCGCTCATCCGATATTTGGAAAAGCGGGGGAGCGTCAACGGCGCCGCCTTCTCCGCCACCCGCAGCCCGAAAGCGAAAAAGAGCTTGCCGAAGGCGCTCGAGGTCGACAAGGCGATGCGGGTGGTCGACGCCGGGTCGAGCCTTGCCGACGAACCGTGGATCGCGGCACGCGATGCCGCGGTGCTGTCGCTGCTCTATGGTGCTGGCCTGCGCATTTCGGAAGCCCTCTCGCTGAGCCGCGCCGAGGCGCCGATCGGCGGGGCCAAGATGCTGCGGATCACCGGCAAGGGCGCCAAGACGCGCATCGTGCCGATCCTGCCGAAAGTCGCCGGCGCCATCGAAGCCTATATCGCCCAGTGCCCCTGGCCGCTCGGCTCGTCCGAGCCGCTGTTTCGCGGGCAAAAGGGCGGACCGTTGTCGCCGCGCATGATCCAGCGGGCGATCGAGGCGATGCGCGGTTCGCTCGGGCTTCCCGACACCGCGACGCCGCATGCGCTCAGGCACTCGTTCGCCACCCACATCCTCGGCGACGGCGGCGATCTCCGGACCATCCAGGAACTCCTCGGCCACGCCAGCCTGTCGACGACGCAGGTCTACACTCATGTCGACGCTGCCAGGCTGATCGAGGTCTATCGCGCCACCCATCCGCGCGGGTGAACGACGAACGGCCGAACTGTCCGGAGATCCGATGTCCCATGTCCGCCGTTTGCTGATCGCCGCGCTTGTACTCGCCGCCGTCGGCAACGCCGGCGCGGCCGAGCCGCCGGTCTGCGGGGGGCGCGACCTGTGGCAAGACGCAGCGGCGGCCGACGTCACCGTCGACCGCGCCAAGGTCGAGCGCATGGCGGAAGGCGTTGCCAATGCGCGCGCGGTATTCTGGCGGCTCGAGGCGCCGAACGGCGGACCGGTCTCCCACATCCTCGGCACGGTGCATCTGACCGATCCGCGCATCACCACGCTCGATGCTAAGGTGATTGCGGGGCTTGACGACGCGCAAGTCGTGGCGTTCGAGAACCGGGCCGGCATCGATCGCGACCAGATGTCCAAGACGCTTGCCAAGGTCGGGCCGGCGCTGTTCATGGCCGATGGCGGCAATTACGGCCAGCTGCTCGACGCCGACGGGCTCGACCGGCTCAGGGCCGCGCTCGACCGGCGCAGCCTGCCGCTGTTCCTCGTCTACGGCTGGAAGCCGGAAATCCTGATCTTCTCGGTTCTCGCCTATCCGCCGTGCGAACTCGCCCGGCACAACGCCGGCGAGTTGATCCTGGATGCCAAGATCCTGGCCGAGGCCAAGCAACGCCGACGCGAGACCGCCGATCTCGAGACGATGGACGAGCAGTTCGCCGCGCTTTCCGACGTGCCGATGCCGGCGCAGGTCGACCAGCTCCTGGCGACGCTCACCATGGACGCCCGCGCCGAAGACTATCAGGCGACGGCGCTCGGCTTCTACCTCAGCCGGCGCCTCGACTTGATGTGGGCCTTCTACAACACCATCGCCGCCTCGCTTGCTCACGATCCCGGCCATATCGATCAGATCTGGGCGACGATGCTCGATCGGCGCAATCAGTCGATGTTCGCCAATGCGCTCAGGCTGGCGACGGCCAAACGGAGCTTCATCGCCGTCGGTGCGGCGCACCTGATCGGCGACAAGGGGCTGGTGCAGCGGTTCAAGGACGCCGGGTTCAAGGTCGAGGCGGAGGAGTGAGCGGTGACGGCAGCGAAGCTGCCGGCAAAACGCCCCGGTGGGGCGTTTTGAACTGCGAACGCCGCGAGCCCAAGCGAGCGGCAGCGGCCGTTCGGGTTTGGCCCGGCCTGCTCATCCGCCCTGGCCGCCGCGAACCGTCAGGTCCTGGTAGAGCGTCGCCGCTTCCGGCGCCGGACCGCGCCGGTCGCTGCAGCCCAAGATCTTCCAGACGACGACGCGGGACGGGAGCGCGATGGTCAGCACATCGCCGAGCCTGACGAGGTCGGAGGATTTCTTCAGCGGCTCGCGGTTGCGTCTGACATGGCCCGCCTTGACCAGTTTGGCGGCGAGCGCGCGGGTCTTCACCACACGCGCATGCCAGAGCCATTTGTCGACGCGCTGTGACTGCGTCGAGGCGGAATCGTCGCCCGAATCGGCGGCGTCTGAACGACCGCTGCCGCGACCGGCAGGAGCTTGGCTGTCGTCGCCGTGGCCGGCTGGGATCTGGCTTTCATCGCCGTAACCGGCTTTGGGCATAGGCTCCCTCTACATCTTGCTACTTCTTGTCGCCTCTCTGCTTGGCTTCGAGCTCGGCCTTCAGCGCCAGGAGCGCGGCGAACGGCGAGTTCGGATCGACCGGCTTGTCCAGCTTCTGCGGTTTGTCGGAGCGCCGATCGTTGGGGCCGGCATTGCGGTTCGGGTTCGGGCCGGCGCGATTGGGCGCACCGTCAGCCCGCCGATCTCCGCGGTCGGGCCGGCTGTCACCGCGATCCGGCCGCTCGCTGCGATTTTCGCTGCGGCTGTCGTCGCTTTGGCGCGGACGGGCAAAGTCGTTGCGCAGCCGCTCATTGCGGGCAGACCGATCAGGCTGCGCCGCCGGCGCGGCGTCTTCCTCGGCCTGGCCCGGCGTGCGGGCGTTGGGGAAATGGTAGACGCGCGGCTGGCGCGGCTCGGCAGCAGCGCGTTCGCCCCGCGGCGGCCCGCGGCGATGGTGATCGTCGCGGCGTTCGAACCGGCCTGGCCGCCAGACGTCGATCTCGACAGTCTCCATTTCGGCAGCCGGCTCGACGGTTTCAGCGGCCGGCTCGATGGTCTCCGGCTCTGCGGGTTCGGCAGTCTCCTCGACCTCGGCCGCAACGGTCTCGATCTCGGGAGCGGCGGCTTCGGTCTCGGCGGGAGACTCGACAACCTCGGCCTCAAGCACGGCAGCTTCGCTGGGCTCGTCCGCCGCCTCGGCGATTGCAACGGCTTCGGTCGGTTCGGCGGCTTGGGCCTCCGCCGGCTCGGCCGACGCTTCCTCGGCGGCCGGTTCCGGCTGATCCGCCGGGGCCGCTTCGGTGTCGGCTGCCTCGGTCGCAACCCCGACCTCCGGCGCCTCGATAGCGGCAGCAGCCTCGACGGCTTCGACCGCCTCGGCCTCCAGCGTTTCCGGCTCGTCCGAGACGACGGCCATTCCGCCATCGTCGACCGGTTCCGGCGTTGCGGCCTCGCCGACTGGCTCGGTCATTCCGCCTTCGTCGACCGGCTCGGGGGTCGCGGCCTCGCCGACTGGCTCGGTCATTCCGCCTTCGTCGACCGGCTCGGGGGTCGCGGCTTCGCCGACTGGCTCGGCGTCGTGGTCGCCGTGGTCAAGGTCCTGATATTCATGGCCTTCGTGTTCATGGCCCTCATGCCGGTCGGGCTTGCCGTGGCGGAGCGGGCGCTCGATCTTGCGCTTCTCGACGCGGTAGCCGAGCGACTTCAGGATCGAGGCGAAGTCCTCGCCCGAGCAGCCGCACAGCGACGTCATCGCCACGGTGACGGTGAAGCCGCCGCCGCTCAGCACCGCACCATCCGGCGGCTGCACGCTCGGATCGAGCGGCTTCCACGAGACGAGCGGGCGGATGATGTCGGCCAGCCGCTCCAGGATGTCGATGCGCACGGCGCGTTCGCCGCAGACGCGGAAGCCGACGACCTTGTAGAGCGCCTTGGGGATCGACTTGTCGACCGGGATCGACGTACGGCCGGAGGCGGACAGCTGATGCAGCGCCGCGGTCGTCGCCGGATCGGTGCCGGGGTTCTTCAACGACCACAGTTCGGCGACCAGCCCGCTCGGCGCCGGCTTCAACAGCGCGGGAAGGAAGATGTGGTAGGCGCCGAATCGCACGCCGTATTTGCGCAATGAGGCGCGCATCGGCTGGTCGAGCGTCTTCACGTCATCGGCCACCTGGTTGCGCTCCAGAACGCCGAGTGCCTCGACCAGCTGGAAGGCGAGGCCGCGGGCGATGCCTTCAAGGTCCTGGGCGTCGCGCAGGTCGGTCAAGGGCTTCAGCAGCGTCTCGACATGCGCCTTGATCCACAGGATGAGCCGCTGGTCGACCTTCTCGCGCGCCGGCCCCGTCAACTGTTCGTCGGCGAGAAGCACATAGGCAGGCTTCAGCGTGTCCTCGCCGGCGATGAGCCGGGCGATGACGTCGCCGAGCCAGCGCAAGGTGCCGTCGGAGGACAGCACGATCTCGTTGTTCTGCGCCCGTGACAGCTTGTCGGCACGCGCCTCGATCTCGCTGGCGAGTGACTTGGCTGCGGCATTCCTGACTGCCTTGGCATCCGTGCCTTCCGCCGACGGGTCCGGAACGAAGCGGAATCCCGACAGCTGGCCGACCCGATGACCCTCGACCAGGACATCGCCCTCGGCGGTGATTTCGGCTTCCAGCATGGCGTTCTCTCTCAGTCGTCTCATGAGTACCGACGTGCGCCGATCGACAAAGCGCTGCGTCAGACGGTCGTGCAAGGCATCGGACAGGCGATCTTCGATCGCGCGTGTCTTTTCTCGCCAATGAGCGGAATCCGCAAGCCAATCGGCACGATTTGCGATGAAAGTCCAGGTGCGGATATGCGCTATGCGGTTGGCGAGCGTGTCGATGTCGCCATCGACGCGGTCGGCCTGGGCCACTTGGCGGTTGAACCAATCATCCCTGATCACGCCGTCGCGCGCCAGGAATTCATACAGGGTCGACACAAGTTCCGCATGGTTTGCCGGCGCTATGCGGCGATAATCCGGCACTTGCGCCACATCCCACAGCAGGCGGATGCGGGTCTCGGTCGTCGCCAGCCCCGTCACCATCGGGTCGCGGCAAACGTGATCGAGCGCCACCTCGTCGGCGGCGGGAGGCGCGCGCGTCAGTCCGTCCTCGCGCGGCGGCGTTTCCAGGGTGCGCTTGAGCGCGGCCAGCGATGCAAAATCCAGCTGAGGGTTGCGCCATTGCAACACTTTCAGCGGCATGAACTGGTGGCTCTCCAGCGCCCTGACCAGATCGTCGTCGAGAGGATCGACCCGACCGGTCACGCCGAAGGTGCCGTCGCGGGTGTAGCGGCCGGCGCGGCCGGCGATCTGGCCGAGTTCGCCGGCGGTCAGGGGGCGGTATTGATAGCCGTCGAACTTGCGGTTGCCGGCAAAGGCGATGTGGTCGACGTCGAGATTCAGCCCCATGCCGATCGCGTCGGTGGCGACCAGGAAGTCGACGTCGCCGGACTGGAACAGTTCGACCTGGGCGTTGCGGGTGCGCGGGCTGAGCGCACCCAGCACGACGGCGGCGCCGCCGCGCTGGCGGCGGACCAATTCCGCGATGGTGTAGACCTCTTCCGCCGAGAAGGCGACGGCGGCGGAGCGGGAGGGCAGCCGCGTGATCTTCTTCTGGCCGGCGTAGGTCAACGTCGACATGCGCGGACGGGTGACGACATTGAGGCCGGGCAGCAGGCGTTCCAACAGGCCGCGCACGGTGGCTGCGCCGAGCAGCAACGTCTCGCCGCGGCCCCGCAGGTTGAGGATGCGGTCGGTGAAGATATGGCCGCGTTCGAGGTCGGCGGCGAGCTGCACCTCGTCGATGGCGACGAAGTCCACGTCGGTCGAACGCGGCATGGCCTCGACGGTGGCAACCCAGTAGCGCGCGTCCTTCGGGACGATCTGTTCTTCGCCGGTGATCAGCGCCACGGCATCCGGCCCGGCGCGATCGACCATCTTGTTGTAGACCTCGCGGGCGAGCAGACGCAGCGGCAGGCCGATCAGGCCGGACTTGTGCGCCAGCATCCGGTCGATCGCCATATGCGTCTTGCCGGTGTTGGTCGGCCCTAAGACCGCCGTCACGGTCTTGGCGCGGACGGAGGCTGGCAAAGTCGTCGGCAACGCAAAATTCATCTCGATTCAGACCGGCGATCCGTTCTCGGTTCCAGACGCGTCTCGATGACGAGATCGGCCGAAACCATCGTTCGACAAGGGCGGCACGCATCGTGCGGCGAACCCGTGGTGGGCTGAGCCGAACCTGCGGCAGTTTGCAGTCGGCGGCACGTCACCAGCTTAACCCGACGATGGACAGATCGAAAAATCGCGAAATATCCCGCGCCGATTGATTTAGGGCACCTGCCCCGGCTCCGCGAGTGCGGACCAGCCCCGGAGCGCCCGACGCTCTATCACATCGCCACGGGCAATGCCCGTTCTTTCGGGCCAAACGGTGACCGACGGGATGACCTGAGGTTGGGCGGACCGACCGGGATGCACGGGCCCGACGGGACTTGGCGGGCGCCGGCCGTTACTATGGGCCGGCAACCGGAACGAGTCTCGAACGAAACGCGGCCGAATCGCTTACCACCGCTGATTCAGGTTTTGTTCGGTACTAGGGCTTGTGTTCCCGCCGCTCCGATAGGCAAAAGGCTGATTCTCGTCAGACTCTTGCCGTAGGCGAGGCCAATACCTGTCAAGTCATTTGTCTCGACTTGGGACAGAAGGATTCAGGCGCGGATCCGCTTGACTCAGAGTTGTGTGTTGCCGATCGCGTTAACAGTCGGGGCAGAAGCGGAACGACTCGGGCACGAATCGGCGATCAACCGATGTTCGCGATTTGTTTTTCGGCTCTGTAGTGGCTGCGACGAGCGGTTGCACAAGACCTGGATCGGTCAGGACGCGGCGAAACGTCGCCGACCCGGCCGCGGTTAACGCAGCCGGGTCAATTCGACACACTCGGCCAGGGCCGCTCCAAATTGTCGCCGGAGCGGTGATTGGACTGATCGATGGGTCGCCCGAGGTGATGTCAGCTGCAGGCATCGTCGCTGTGGAGCCCCGGCATTAACCCGGCGACCGCAGCGGGAACGAGAGGAGCACGAATCGCTTCCCCGGGCGAATTCCCGTTCCGTTCGCCGCAATGGCTGGTGGGGAAAGCGGGCACTGTCGCTAGATGTTGAACCTGCCGCGTGATCTGCGCCAGCGATGCGGGACCGTCCGTTCAGCAAATCGTCCCACATTGCGACATGAGGCGGTCGGGCAGCCGATGGGGTGCCATTCGCCTATTCCGCCGGCGGCGGCGTGGTCTTGGCCGACAATTCCATCGCGTCGATGTCGATATGGCCGCGCATGGTCTGGACGCCGATGTGCAGTGGCACCAGGAAGCCGGACTGGCCGGCCGGCGCCAGCATGACGTCGATGTTCTTGTTGTCGGCCATGAACTTGGTGCCCTTGCGGTCGGGGATATGACCGGCGACCGGCACCCAGCGCACGGCGCAGATGACGGCCTGACCCTTGAAGCCGGCCTTGTCGACGGCTTTCACTTCTTTCAGGCTCAATTTGATGTCGAAGCGCGACCAGCCGTCGAAGATCGGCACGGTGCGATCGCAACTCGCCGCCAGCGGATCCTTGCCGGGATCCTTGGGTCTGGCGATTGGCATCAGCAGCGCCGACAGCGGATCGATGATGTTCTTCTTGGCGGCGTCATCGACGGGAACTCGGTTCGGATCGGCGGAGAGCGGCGGCGTCGCCTCGGCCGAGGTGATGGTGCCGTCGCTGATCACCAGATTGACCTTCGAATCCTTGGAGTTTTCCTTGGCCGTCTGGGTGAAGCTGTTCGGCGACGGCTTGCCGGCATCGAGGCTGCCGGAGGCCAGAACGTCGCCCGAGGCGGCCGCGAACAGCTTGACGACGCCGGTCGTCTTGTAGCCGACGCGCACGGTATAGAGGCCATGCTGAAACTTGGCGGCGAGATTGGCGCGCGCCAGATCGATGCCGACGAAGCTGATCCTGTATTTGGCCGTGATCTCGCCGTCCGGTGTCTGCGGGATCGGGGTGGCAGCAGTTGCCAACAGGCCGGCCGCGGCCACGCTTGCCCATGCGATGAACGGCTTTCGAACCTCGACGGTCGGCACGCGTATCTCCTTGAATATGCTCGGGGCCAGCGCAAAATTGGGACAACGGACAATAAACAGCCGCTCCGTTCGTGCTGGCGATCGGGAGAGCCGAGGTGGTTGTAGGCGAAACGGTCGAGCTGTTAGCGGGTGATTTGGCCTATTGTGGGGCTCGCGAAGCCGGCTTTGCAAGCAATCAGAGCGGATGCGACGAATCTCGGTGTCTCAACACTTGACGTGCCGGAGGGCCGTCAATATAGAGGTCGGACTTTCCAAACTCCTGGCGGGACGGTTGACCTGACGCCCACGTTGGTTGCGGCTGTCGGCCCGGCAATTGAATGAAGGATGGACTACCATGGCCCGGCGCTGCGAACTGAGCGGCAAGGGTGTCCAGTCTGGACACAATGTCAGCCACTCGAACAACAAGACCAAGCGGCGCTATCTGCCGAACCTGGTTAATGTGACGTTGATCTCGGACGCGCTCGGCCAGTCGATGCGCTTCAAGGTTTCGGCGGCGGCGCTGCGCTCGGTCGAGCATCGCGGCGGGCTCGACGCCTATCTCTTGAAGGCGGGCGATCTGGAGCTGTCGGCGCGGGCGCGTCTCGTCAAGCGTCAGATCGCGCAGAAGCTCGCCGCTCTGGCGGCCTGAGCCGCGTTTCGGTCCGCACGGCGCGGATCGCTTCCGAGAAGAGTTGCCTGACCGGCTGGATCGAAGAGGATCCGGCCGGTTTTGGCTTGTCTTCAACCTCCCGTGGCCTGTCCTGCCGCGTTTCAAGGAGACCCGCATGTCCCGTTCCTCCTATGCCGCCGTGCCGCTATCGGCACGACTTTCGGCGATCGCCGCCATGACCGCGGTGGTCGTCGCTTCCAACGTCCTGGTGCAATATCCGGTCGAGGCGCGCATCGGCGGCGTCGATCTGGCCGACCTGCTCACCTGGGGCGCGTTCTCCTATCCGCTCGCCTTCCTGGTGACGGACCTGACCAACCGCCGCTTCGGCGCGCGCGTTGCCCGGCGGATCGTGTTCGCTGGCTTCGCCGTGGCGGTGATGCTGTCGCTGGAGTTCTCGACCCCGCGCATCGCGCTCGCCTCGGGCTTCGCCTTCCTCGTCGGCCAGCTGCTCGACGTGACGCTGTTCGACCGCTTGCGCCGCGCCGTATCCTGGTGGAAGGCGCCGTTCGTCGGCTCGGTCGCCGGCTCGATCACCGATACGACGGTGTTCTTTTCGCTCGCCTTTGCGCCGGTCTTCGCCTTCATCGCCGCGAGCGACGCGTTCGCCATCGATTGGGCGCCGCTGCTCGGCGTGGCGACCGTCGCAACGCCGCGCTGGATCTCCTGGGCGCTCGCCGACTTGTCGGTGAAACTCCTGTTCGCAATCGTCCTGTTGGTGCCGTATCGGTTGGTGATGAACGTGCTTTGGCCGTTGCCGGTGGCGCGGACCGCCTGAGGCGATACGCCCGCAATTCGGGAAGAAAGGTCGGACGGCCGCGGCGGATGCGTTGCGGCCGTTGCCTTGCGTGTCTCTGGCGCAGCCACCCCCAACGGTCGCGCGCTGGTTGATTTCTCGCCTGAACACATGTCTCCAATTTGATTCAAAACGACACACGAAAGTGTCTGTTAATTAGCACCGTGCAATCTAGGTCGTGAATTCTCGCGGAGCGTCCGTGCGTTGCGGCTCGATCTATGCCGCCTGACGCATGGGACTGACTTCTCCTGGTCCGTAGGACAATCGCGAGATCATCATGGGAGGCACGGACGACGATGGTCGCGCCCAATTCGAAACATGGAATTCGCCTAGGCTTGGGGTTCAAGATCGGGGCCGGCTTCGCCCTGGTTGCTGCGGTGACGGTCGGTGTCGGCCTCATCGGCTTCGTCGGTGTCGGGCGCATGTCGGCGTCGAATGCCTATACCGCGGCAGCGACGCAGGCCTTCGTGGCAATGAACGAGGTCAACCGCAGCTTCGGCAAGTTTCTGGCGAGTGGCAGCGACGGCGACGCCACCGAGGCAGGTAAATCGATCGACGCGGTCCGCAAGCTGATCGGCGGCATCGACGACGGCGCCGAAAGCTTCCATGCAGCCGAGACCGCACTGGTCGGCCTGAAGTCGCAGATCGACGTCGTTTCCAAGACCAACGCCAATATCGCGACGGCGCTCGCCGACATGGACAAGGTCACGACGGAGCTGGCGGCCGCCACCTCCGCGGCGGTCGGCAATGCCAACCTCGTGGCCGATGCCGCGTTCGAGCGTGAGAATAAGGCGATCGAGCAGTTGAAGGCGATGGACAAGGCGCAGCCGCCGGTCGATCTGCTGGTGCAGGGCATCATGAACTCCCGGGCGCTGATCTATCGGTTCGTTTCGGCCGGCGACGAGTCCGCCGTCTCCGAGCTCAGCCTCAAGGTCGACGGTCTGGCGGCGCCGATCGGACAGGCGCAGCAACTGGCGATCAACCCCAACGACGCCAAGAGCGCCACGCAGCTCGCCAAGAGCATGAAGATCGCCGAACAGGACATCGGCGACCTGCCGAAACTCTACGCTGCCGCGCATCAGCCGGATGCCGCCGACGACGCCAAGAAGGCGTTCGCCGATGCCGTGGATGGACTCCTCACCCGGTTCGACAGCGCCGGGATCCGCGCCGACGGCATGCGTTCGAGCCTGTTTCTGGGACGCCGGCAGGCGATCGACGGGCTGACCGCGGCACTGAAGGATCGTGGTCTCGCCAAGACGGCGGCCGAGGCCGGCCAGACGCTGGGGGCCGAGGCCGCCCGCATGGTGGCAGCGACCAAGGACTATCTCGCCTCCGCCGGCCGGCTCGATGGCGGCATCGTGACGGCGCGTGTCACCGCGATGCGGGATAGCGCCAGGAAGTCGGATGCGGCTGGCGTGACCAGGGGGGCGGTCGATCTGGTCGCCGCCTATGCCCAGGCCTACGGGTCGATCGTCGCGGCCTTGAACGCCAAGGCTGGCGTGTTTACCTCGGCCGACAAGTCGGTCGCCGATGCCGTCGCTTCGATCGCTTCCATCACCTCGCGGGCGATCGACGAAGCCAATACGACGTCGGCGGGCACCCGGCTGATGTCGATGATCGCACTCGTCGTCGGCGGCCTTCTCGCCATCTTCGTCGCCCTGGTGACAGTCAGGATCGTGCGCAATCCGGTGACCGCGCTGACCGCGGTGATGCGGCGGCTTGCCGACGGCGATACCGCGGTCGAGGCGCCCGGCACCGGACGCGGCGACGAGATCGGCGAAATGGCTCGGACCGTCGAAGTGTTCCGCGCTGCGGCCGTCGAAAAATCGCGACTCGAAGCCGAGGCGGCCAAGGAGGCCGACGCCCGTACGGCTCACCAGGCCCGCATCGACGGCATGATCGCCGGCTTCCGCGGCGAGATCGAACAGATGCTGGTCGGCGTCGGTGGGCAGATGCGGCGGATGCAGGACGTTTCGAAACGGCTGCGGCAGACGGCATCGCAATCGCAGCAGCAGGCGCGTACGGCCGAACATGCGTCCTCGACGGCCTCCGATAGCGCGTCGAGCGTGGCGGCGGCGGCCGAGGAACTGTCGGCTTCGGTGAACGAGATCGCCGAACGCGTGCATCGGACCGTCGAGGTCGTCGGCTCGGCCAGCGGACAGGCGGCGGAATCCAATGTGCGCATCACCGGGCTGGCCGGTTCGGCTGCCCGCATCGGCGATGTCGTCAAGCTCATCCGCTCGATCGCCGAGCAGACGAACCTCCTCGCCTTGAACGCCACCATCGAGGCGGCACGGGCGGGCGATGCCGGCAAGGGCTTTGCCGTGGTGGCGGCAGAGGTGAAACAGCTTGCCGATCAGACGGCCAAGGCGACGCAGGAGATCGCCACCCAGATCGACGACATCCAGGCAGCGACGCGCGATGCGGTGAGCTCGATCGGGCAGATCGCAGACTCGATGCGCGAGGTCAACGCGTTCACCGCCTCGATCGCCTCGGCGGTCGAAGAGCAGGGCGCCGCGACGGCGGAGATCTCCAACAGCGCCCATCGGGCCTCGGACGGCAGCGAAGCCGCCAACCAGGCGATGGGCATGCTGCTCGGTAGCGCGCAGGAAACATCGGAGTCCACCGAAGAGGTGAGCGCCGCGGCCACCCAAGTGGGCGAGGCGAACCAGGCGCTGACCCAGACGATCGACAGCTTCCTTCAGGCCGTCGCGGCGGCCTGAGGACAGCCGCGCGACCTTACGGCCGGATCCCGTCTTGCGGCGGTCCGGCCGAGCGCCGCGCCGCGACTGGCGGCCCGGATCAGTTGGGGTTGACCGGCGCCTCGTCCTCGACGCGGTGATGGCGGCGGTGCTTCAGCCAGGCGTGGGTCTTTGCCGGTTCGGCGTCGTTGGCGGCGACGATCGGATCGCTGCCGTTGACGACGAAGCGGGTGGCGTTGATCAGCAGCATGCCGGACTGCGTCTGGATCAGCACGCGATGCGGCAGGAGCACGCCGGTCTGGCCGACGGGCACGAACCAGATCGAGAACTCGATGTTGTTCTCGAAGTGCTGCTGTTCCGGCGACAGAATGCGATGGCCGGCGATCGGCCGGTAGGCGACGGCGCAGACGATCGCCGGGCCGGAGTAGGAGCCGGGTTCGGAGGCCGTCACGTCGGTCTTGGCGCCGTAGACCAGGCGCAGGTCGTAGCGGACGCGGCCGTCGAAAATCTTGAGCGTGCGGTTGCACACCGCCGGCGTCATCGGATTCTTGCCCGGCTGCATCGGAATGACGAAGGCACCGAATGGATCGACGACACCCAGCTTGTGGGCGGGCAACAGCGGAATGCGCTGATCCCAGCCGGCCAGGTGCAGTTCGCTCGCCGAGACGGAGGTGACGCGATTGTCGGAGAAGGTGAGTGCCACCTCGTTCGGCACGGTACCGCCGGCGATCGACAGAGCGTAGGCCTGCGGCAGCACGCGGCCGGGAGTGACGCGGCCGGAGGCGCCGCCTATGGCCGTGCGGCTGGCAATGAGCGCGGCAATGCCGGTAACGCCAGCATTGATTTGCGCGTCGTAGGTATTGCCGATCAGAGTGAAATGTAGCGTTCCGCTGGCAAAGGTGAAGCCGCCGAGGCTGGCAGAATAGGTCGCGTCCACCGTGACCGTATCTGCGGCGACGGAGGGTGTGGTCGTCGAGCCGATGACCAAAGCCGCGGCCATCAGCGATGACCTCAAGCGAAGTACAGTCTGCCGCATCGCGACATCCCCTTTCCAGCCGGTACGCTCAGGTCGAGCGGTCGGCAACAGGCTCGTCGATGCCGGGCGAATCTTTTTCCCGCCGGCACCAGCCTCGCTCTCTAACCTATTTCGGCCGCCGATTGAATCCCTGAAATGCGGCAAATGCGGCGCGGCGGTTGGGCGTCAGCCAATCACCTTGCGGCGCGAACCGGCATCGAAAGCCTTGGATTTCTGCGGCACGCTGCGGGCGGCCGGCGGTGGCGCCTCTTCGTCGAACAGGTCGGCGAGCTGGTCGGTCATGGCGCCGGCCAGTTCCTCGGCGTCGACGATGGTGACGGCGCGGCGGTAGTAGCGCGTGACGTCGTGACCGATGCCGATGGCGATCAGCTCGATCGGCGAACGGGTCTCGATGTCCTCGATCACCCAGCGCAGGTGGCGTTCGAGATAGCTGCCGGAATTGACCGACAGCGTCGAATCGTCGACCGGGGCGCCGTCGGAGATCATCATCAGGATGCGTCGGCTCTCCGGGCGCGAGAGCAGGCGCCGGTGTGCCCAGTCGAGCGCCTCGCCGTCGATGTTTTCCTTGAGCAGTCCTTCGCGCATCATCAGGCCGAGATTGCGGCGGGCGCGACGCCAGGGCGCATCGGCAGCCTTGTAGATGATGTGCCTGAGATCGTTGAGCCGGCCGGGGGTCGGCGGCTTGCCGGCGGCGAGCCAAGCTTCGCGCGACTGCCCGCCCTTCCAGGCTCGGGTGGTGAAGCCGAGGATCTCGACCTTCACCCCGCAACGTTCGAGCGTGCGGGCCAGGATGTCGGCCGAGGTCGCGGCCACCGTGATCGGCCGGCCGCGCATCGAGCCGGAATTGTCGATCAGCAGGGTGACGACCGTATCGCGGAAGTCGGTGTCCTTCTCGCGCTTGAACGACAGGGGATGCATCGGGTCGATGACGACGCGGGTCAGCCGGGCAGTATCGAGCACGCCCTCTTCCAGGTCGAAGGCCCACGAGCGGCTCTGCTGCGCCATCAGCCGGCGCTGCAGCCGGTTGGCGAGCCGGGAGACGGCGCCCTGCAGATGCTGCAGCTGCTTGTCGAGAAAGCCGCGCAAGCGTTCCAGTTCGGTCGCGTCACACAGGTCCTCGGCCTTCACCTCCTCGTCGAACTTCACCGTATAGGCGCGGTAGTCGCTTTCGGGGTGGCGGTTGAGCGGACCGGAATCCGGCCGGCGGGCCTCGCCGACCTCCTCGCCGTCGGCGGTCTCGTCTTCTGACATGTCCTCGGTGGACGCGTCGGCGGCCTCGGTCTCGCCGAGTTCCTTCTCATCGCCGGTGGCTTCCGCCTGCATGGCTTCGGAGGATTCGGATGCTTCTTCCGGGTCGGGGCTCCCCTCTTCCTGGCTCTCACTCTCCTCGCCCTCGTCGCCGTCGCGATCGTCTTCCTGGTCTTCCGGCTCGTCTCCGAGTTCATCGGCCATGTCGAGGGAGGTGAGCAGGGCGCGCACGGCGGAGGCGAAGGCACGCTGGTCGTCGACGGCGGCGGCCAGCCCGTCGAGTTCGGCGCCGGCTTTCGTCTCGATGTGCGAGCGCCAGGCATCGACCAGCTTGACCGCGCTCGGCGGCACCTTGCGGCCGGTCAACCGCTCGCGGAGGAGAAGCGACAAGGCATCGGGCAACGGCGCCTCGGCGCGCTCGGAGATGTCGGCCGCGTTGGAGCGGTGGTAGCGGTCCTCCAGCATGGCGGCGATGTTGTCGGCGACGCCGGTCATGCGGCGGGCGCCGATCGCCTCGCAGCGTGACTGCTCCACCGCCTCGTAGATCGCCCGGGCGTTTTCGCCGACGGGTTGGTGCGAGCGGTACACCGCCATGTCGTGGCAGGCGAGCCTGAGCGCCATGGAATCGCCGAGGCCGCGCAAGATCGCGGCATCGCGGGCGGTCATCTTGCGCGGCGGCTCGGGCAGGCGGACGCGTTCGGGCGTCACCAACGGCCGATCGTTGGCGAACGTGACCTCGAGGTCGGGCTTCCTGGCGATCGCGCGCACGCAATTGGCCACGGCCTCCTTGAAGAGTTCGATCGGCTGTTGCGTCTTGTCGCGAAGCGTCGACATGTTGGGACCGTCAGCTCAGGACGACGTTCAGCGCGGATTCCGGCAAGTCCTTGCCGAAGGCGCGCTGGTAGAACTCGGCGATGTCCTTGCGTTCGCTATCGTCACACTTGTTGAGGAATGTGATGCGGAAGGAGAAGCCGATATCGCCGAAGATCTCGGCGTTTTCCGCCCAGGTGATCACCGTGCGCGGGCTCATGACCGTCGAGATTGTGCCGTTCATGAAGGCGTTGCGGGTGGCGTCGGCGACGCGCACCATCTTGGAGACGTCTTCCTTGCCCTTCGGCGTGCGGAAGCTCTGCACCTTCGCCAGCACGATGTCGACTTCCTTGTCGTGCGCCAGATAGTTAAGCGCAACGACGATCGACCAGCGGTCCATCTGTGCCTGATTGATCTGCTGCGTGCCGTGGTAGAGGCCGGAGGTGTCGCCGAGGCCGATGGTGTTGGCGGTGGCAAACAGCCGGAAGGCGGGGTGCGGGCGGATGACGCGCGACTGGTCCAAGAGCGTCAGGCGACCGGAGGATTCGAGCACGCGCTGGATGACGAACATCACGTCCGGGCGGCCGGCGTCATACTCGTCGAACACCAGCGCAACGTTGTTCTGGTACGCCCAGGGCAGGATGCCGTCGCGGAACTCGGTGACCTGCAGCCCCTCCTTCAGCACGATGGCGTCCTTGCCGATCAGGTCGATCCGGCTGATGTGGCTGTCGAGGTTGACGCGCACGCAGGGCCAGTTCAGCCGAGCCGCCACCTGTTCGATGTGCGTCGACTTGCCGGTGCCGTGGTAGCCCGAGACCATGACGCGGCGATTGCGGGCAAAGCCGGCCAGAATGGCGAGTGTCGTATCGCGATCGAAAAGGTAGTCGGGATCGAGGTCGGGGACATGCTCGCTCGTCGCCGAATAGGCGGGAACCTGCAGATCGGTCGGAAACCCGAAGACCTTCGAGACGGACACAGTGGTATCGGGAAGGACACTCGGGGATGTATCAAGCGCGTTCATCTTGCCTCCATCTGCCCTGGGCCGCTCGCGCCAGCCTCGGGGTATTCCCTCTTTGCGGCGACCCGGTTCGCAGCGTGGCCACATCGGCCGACCGGGGCTCGTTCGCGCCAGCCGACACTTATGCCTGTAACCTCAGTCCGGGTGAAGGGCCATTTCATGCGCCATGCGCCGAACAGCCCGGCTCGGGCAGTCGTCCTGTCCGATCAACCGCCCGGCCAGACCCGTTCCACGCACCAGTAACTCACCGGCGCATCGATGATTTCCGGCCGCTCGGCCCTGTCCGCCGCGGCGCCGGCCATCCGGGAGCGGGCTCGGTTGCGCCGATGACAGGGCTCAGCACAGACCGACCGAACGCAGATGGTTATAAGCCCGGATGATCTCCTGCAGAAGATCTTCGTTCGACCGATCGCCGCCGTTGGCGTCCGGGTGGTGGCGTTTGACCAGCTCCTTGTAGCGCGACTTGATCTCGATGCCGGTAGCGACCTCGGTGAGGCCGAGCACGTCGAGCGACTTCAACTCCAACGTCTTCAGGCGGCGGCGTGGCGGCTCCGGCGGGGCGGTGCGCCGGGCCCGGCGCAGGATGATCGAGGCTTCTTCCGCCCAGCCGGGCGACGGTTCATCGCCGAAATGCGTCCTGACCCAACTACGTGCATTGACGCCCATGATCCAGGTCGGCCGGTGGCCGGTCATGGAATCCTTCTGGTAGGCGGCAACCGCGTCGTCGCCCATGCCGGCGAAATAGTTGTAGGATTTGTTGTAGAGCCGGACGTGGTCGATGCAGAAACGGTGATACTGGCCTTCCGCGCCGCGACCCTTGGGTGCCGGATGCGTGCCGGCGTTCTCGCACCCCGCCCACTCGCAGGTGGGAAGGGTCTCGCGCAGCACTTGTTCCGGGTCAGGCTTGACCCTTATGCGGTCGAACAGCTTGGAGTCGATCTTCATCGCAGCGATTATGGTGTGCTCGGCCCCGGGCCACAAGGCGTTGCCGGGGAAACGTCGTCATGGGTGGCATACTGGGCCGGCAAAGATCAACAAAGGCTTGTCCTGACTGGAAGTTTCTGCCGCCGCCGCGCGGTGCACGGCCGCTCTGCCGGCGCACGGTCTTGTGCCCGCCCGAATAGAGATTAGATTAGTTCCAGAAGAGAATGTTTTGCGTTCGCGGCAAGGCGAGCTAAGTCAGCCCCAACCAGCATGTCCGATATGGCCTTTGATCGACCTCATTGCGATGTGGCCGGGTGTGGGGGACATTTGCCGACATATGGGGTTCGATTTCAGCGATAAAGCGCTGCGGAGACACTTGCCGTGATCGTCTGTTCCTGCAACGGAATTACCGCCGACGAGGTCCGCTCCTGTGCGGAACGGTCAAACTGCCGCCAGACAGTCGCCCAAGTCGTGCGGGCACTCAACCGGACGCCCGGCTGCGGCACCTGTTCGCGCAACATCCTGTCGATCCTGCGTGAGGTTCAGTCCGAGCACGAAGGCGGCGGCGACTGCCACACCTGCCCCGTCCGCGCGCAGCTCGATGCGGCGAAGGCGCGGGCGGCGCATCGGCCCGCACCGGTGTACGATTTCTTGCCGCAACCGGGCTGAGGCAAGCGGGACCGCGCTCCGGCCGCGCCGCCTTGACGCTCGGCCTTGCCGCAGGTCAGTCCTCGCCGACTTCGCCGACCTGGCTCTGCGTATAAAGCGGCAGGCCGATGCGCTCGACGAGGTCGAGCTGGGTCTCCAGATAATCGATGTGGTGTTCCTCGTCGTCCATCAACTCGACGAAGAGTTCACGCGAGGGATAGTCCTTGACGGTCTCGCAATAGGCAGCGGCCTCCTGGTAGAGGGCGCGGGCGTCGACTTCTGCCGCAAGATCGCAGGCGATGATCTCCTTGACGTCCTGGCCGATGCGCAAGGGATTGAGGTGCTGCATGTTCGGCAGTCCGTCGAGGAACAGGATGCGATCGACGAACTTGTCGGCATGCACCATCTCCTCGATCGATTCCTTCCTCCACAGCTTGGCCATGGCGACGAGGCCCCAGTTGTCGAGCATCCGATAGTGGAGCCAATACTGGTTGACGGCCGTCAGTTCATGCTTCAAGCCGAGGTTCAAGTAATCGATGACCTTCGGGTCGCCTTTCATGCCATTCTCCAGCGTTGGTTGCCGACGATTTCGGCAACGGGTGTCGCCCGCGCGTCGGGCAGGCGGCACGGTGCGGCATGATCCTCCCCGCCAGCGCCCCATCGTGTCGGGGCGACGCGGGGACGGCTCCCCGCCGGGTCGAAACCGGGCCATTGGGAAAAGACCCTATCCGAGGCCGCGGCGTCTGTCGACGGTCGGCACGGGCTTGCCGATGCGGCGGTCGAAGGCGCCGGACCGCCGCAATACGGGCGGACCGCGAGGGCTCCTCGGCTGGTCCGCCATCTTTGGGGTTCTCCCGGTCTTGCGGTCGTGCTATCGGCAACCCATGTCGACGCGTGATCGTATTCTTGCCAAGCTGACCGAGGCTTTCCGACCGGAGGCCATCGAGGTGGTCGACGAATCCGACCAGCACCATGGTCATGCCGGCGTGCACGGCAGCCGCGGCGAGACGCACTTCCGGATCCGCATCGTGGCGGCATCGTTGACCGGCAAGTCGCGAATCGAGCAGCACCGCGTGATCAATTCGGTGCTGAAGGATGAATTGGCGGCCGGCGTGCATGCCCTCGCCATCGAGGCGAAGTCGGCCTGAGGCCCCCGGCCGGACCGGCTTCCCGTCGGCGAAGCGGCGGCTCGACAGTTGGGGCTTGGGCGCCCATGCAACGCATCCCGTCCGACGCGGGATGTTGGATATGGCAGGAAAGGCCAGGATGTTTCTTTCGGATGATCTGCTGCAGGGCCTCATCGAGGCGGCCATTGCCGCCGGCCGCGAGGTCCTCGACGTCTACGCCTCGGATTTCGCCATCGACATCAAGTCGGACGCCAGCCCCGTGACGGCGGCGGACCGCCGTGCCGAAGAGGTGATTCTGGCCCGGCTCGCAGAGCTGATGCCGGGCGTCGCGGTGGTGGCCGAGGAGGCCGCCGCTGCTGGCCACCTGCCCGGGGACCTCGGCGAACGCTTCTTCCTCGTCGATCCGCTCGACGGCACCAAGGAGTTCTGTTCGAGGAACGGCGAGTTCACCGTCAACATCGGCCTCATCGAGGGCGACCGGCCGGCCGCCGGCGTGGTGTTCGCTCCGGTGATCGGCCGCGTCTATGCCGGGGTCGTCGGCGTCGGCGCCGGGGTCGGCGAAGTGGTCGACGGCCAGATCGTTTCCTGGGCTGAGGCGCGGGTGCGTCCGGCCCCGCACTCCGGCCTTACGGTGCTGGCGAGTCGCAGCCACTGTGGCCCCGACACGGAGGCGTTTCTGGCCAAGCTGGACGTCGCCGAGCGCGTTTCGGCCGGATCGTCGCTGAAGTTCTGCCGGGTGGCGGAAGGGCTGGCCGATCTCTATCCGCGGCTGGGGCCGACGATGGAATGGGACACGGCGGCCGGCGACGCGGTGCTCAGGGCGGCCGGCGGCAAGGTCGTCACCCTCGATGGCGCGCTCCTCGCCTACGGCAAGCGCGGCACCGGCCAAGCGGATTTCCGCAATCCGTGGTTCCTCGCGGTCGGGCAACTGCCGGCCGATGCGCACGAGTTTGCCGCGGCCGCCGCCGGCGAATGATGCCCTGATAGTCTATGGCTTTTGTATATTGGAATCGGGATTGGAATTCCGTTCTCGAAATTCCGCAAAGCGCGCGACGGGCATATTTGTTTTGCCTGAGGGCAACCCTGCGCGCTTGAACCGATGATGGTTTGCGCCTAACCCTTTCGCCTCACCGAACCTAAGGTTTCGCACGAGGACTTCAGACTTGTCCGTCGATCAACATTCGCACCTGAAACGGCTGGAAGCGGAATCCATCCGCATCATGCGCGAGGTCGCCGCCGAATTCTCCAACCCGGTCATGCTCTACTCGATCGGCAAGGATTCCTCGGTGATGCTGCATCTGGCGATGAAGGCATTCTATCCGTCGAAGCCGCCGTTCCCGGTGCTGCACGTCGACACCACCTGGAAGTTCCGCGAGATGATCGCCTTTCGCGACGACATCATGCAGCGGCTCGGGCTCGACATGATCGTGCACGTCAACCAGGAAGGGGTGGCCGCCGGCGTCACTCCGTTCACGCACGGCTCCAACTACTACACCCACGTGATGAAAACCGAGGGGCTGAAGCAGGCGCTCGACAAGTATGGCTTCGATGCGGCTTTCGGCGGGGCGCGGCGCGACGAGGAAAAGAGCCGGGCGAAGGAGCGCATCTTCTCCTTCCGCAGCGCCAATCACACCTGGGATCCGAAGAACCAGCGTCCCGAACTTTGGCAGCTCTACAACGCCCGCGTCCACAAGGGCGAGTCGATCCGGGCATTTCCGCTGTCGAATTGGACGGAACTTGACATCTGGCAGTATATTCTCGCCGAAAACATCCAGATCGTGCCGCTCTACTTCGCCAAGCGGCGGCCGATCGTCGAGCGCGGCGGCATGCTCATCATGGTCGACGACGAGCGAATGCAGCTGCAGCCGCAGGAGAAAGTCGAGGAGCGGCTGGTGCGCTTCCGCACTCTCGGCTGCTATCCGCTGACCGGCGCGGTGGAGTCGAGCGCCGCCACGCTGCCGGAGATCGTGCGCGAGATGCTGATCGCCCGCACCTCCGAGCGGCAGGGCCGCCTCATCGACCACGACGAATCCGGCTCGATGGAGAAGAAGAAGAAGGAAGGCTATTTCTGATGAATCAGGTCCCGGTCGCGCGTGAGTCCGCTGACTTCCAGCGCTACATCGCCGAACAGGAGAGGAAGAGCCTCCTCCGCTTCTTGACCTGTGGCTCGGTCGACGACGGCAAGTCGACGCTGATCGGGCGGCTGCTCTACGAGACCAAGATGATCTTCGAGGATCATTTTTCGGCGCTGGAGCGCGACAGCCGCAAGCACGGCACCACCGGCGAGGAAGTCGATCTGGCGCTGCTGCTCGACGGGCTCGAAGCCGAGCGCGAACAGGGCATCACCATCGACGTCGCCTATCGGTTCTTCACCACCGACAAGCGCAAGTTCATCGTCGCCGACACGCCCGGCCACGAGCAGTACACCCGCAACATGGCGACCGGCGCTTCGACGTCGGACCTTGCCGTGCTGCTGGTCGACGCGCGCCACGGCATCGTCACCCAGACGCGCCGGCATGCCTTCATCGTGTCGCTGCTGGGCATTCGCCATATCGTGCTGGCGGTCAACAAGATCGATCTGGTCGATTTCGATCAGGCCCGGTTTGCCGCCATCCGCGAGGCATTCCAGCAACTCGCGGCCGATTTCGGCTTCGCTTCGATCGTTTCCATCCCGCTGTCGGCGCGCTATGGCGACAATGTCGCCGAAGTGTCACCGCGGACGCCGTGGTACCACGGCCCGTCGCTGCTGGACCATCTGCAGCGCGTCGATGTCGGCGACGACTTGGCGCGGCGACCGTTCCGCATGTGCGTGCAATGGGTCAATCGGCCGGACCTCAACTTTCGTGGCTTTGCCGGCACGGTCGCTTCCGGTTCGCTGCGGCCGGGCGACGAGATCGTGGTGGCGCGCTCCGGCACCCGCTCCAGGGTCGAGCGCATCGTCACGTTCGACGGCGATCTCGACATCGCCGAGGCCGGCACCGCGGTGACGCTGACGCTCGCCGACGAGATCGACGCCTCGCGCGGCGACGTGTTCGCCAAAAGCGACGATCGGCCTGAGGTCATCGACCAGTTCGCGGCGCATCTCGTTTGGATGCACGAGGATCCGATGCTGCCGGGGCGGCCGTATCTGCTGAAGTGCGGCACCCGGACGGTCAGCGCACAGGTGACGGAGATCCGGCACAAGATCGACGTCAATAGCTTCCAGCATCTGGCAGCCAAGGAGCTCAGGCTCAACGAGGTGGGGGAGGTGCATCTGGGCTTGAGCGAAGCCATCGCCATCGAGCCCTACCGCCAGCACCGCGAGACCGGCGCCTTCGTGCTGATCGATCGCTTTTCCAATGCCACCGTCGGCGCCGGCATGGTCACGCACGGGCTCAGGCGTGCCACCAATGTGCATTGGCAGGCGATCGACGTGACGCGCGAGGCGCGGGCGCAGCTGAAGCACCAGATGGCCAAGGTCGCCTGGTTCACCGGACTGTCCGGCTCGGGCAAGTCGACGATCGCCAACATCGTCGAAAAGAAGCTGCATGCGCTTGGCAAGCACACGTTCATCCTCGATGGCGACAACGTCCGGCACGGGCTCAACCGCGATCTCGGCTTCACCGACGCCGACCGGGTGGAGAACGTCCGGCGGGTGGCGGAAGTCGCCCGGCTGATGACGGACGCCGGGCTGATCGTGCTGGTCTCCTTCATCTCGCCGTTCAAGGCGGAGCGACAGCTGGCGCGCGACCTGATGGCGGCGGGCGAGTTCGCCGAGGTGTTCGTCGATACGCCGATCGAAACCTGCGAGGCACGCGATTCCAAGGGGCTGTATGCCAAGGCGCGTGCCGGCCAGATCCGGAATTTTACCGGCATCGACAGTCCCTACGAGCGGCCGGAAGCGCCGGAAATCCACATCCGCAGCAACGAAGAGGCGCTCGAACACGCCGCCGACCGGGTGGTCGCCTGGATTCTGGGGCGCGACAGCGCCGACGATTGGGTGATTTGAGGGAGGCTCCCGCGGAATCGCGCGGCGGCCGGGGCCTTGGTCGCAGGTCGGCCGACCTTGGTCCCTTGAGGCTCGGCTATCGCTCGAACCTCACCTTGCGGGCACAGAGCATTCCATAAGCACAATGTCATCCCGGCGAAAGCCGGGATCCAATGCGAGAGCAGTAGATTTTATATTGGCAGTGAACTGAGAGTAGCGGCGCCGTCGTTGCATGTGGCGCGGCGAGTGGATCCCGGCTTTCGCCGGGATGACACCTTTGGCAGTATTGTCAGCTAAGGCGCAGGCCCGCCCCGGCGGCCGGGCCGGGTCGTCCCTTACGCCAATTTGCCGTGGCAGTGCTTGTACTTCTTGCCCGAGCCGCAGGGGCAGGGGCCGTTCCTGTTGACTCGGCCCCAGGTCGTCGGATCGTCCGGATCGACGCCGGCGGCGGCAAAGGATTCTGGCCCGGTGATCGCCGCGCCGATCGACTGGCCGGCACCGAACAGCGCAGCCTCCGCCATCTCGAACGGATTGCCATCCGGCACCGAGGCGGAGATGAGCGGGGTCTCGAGCGAGGATTCCTCGCGCGGCTGTTCGATTGGCTGCTCCTGACGCACCAGTTCGACGCGCATCATCTGTGCGGTCACGCCCTTCCTGAGGTTCGACAGCATTGCCTCGAACAGCGTGAAGGCCTCGGTGCGGTACTCGTTCAACGGATCGCGCTGGCCGTAGCCGCGGAAGCCGATGACCTGGCGCAGGTGATCCAGAGTGACCAGATGCTCGCGCCAGAGATGATCGAGCGACTGCAGCAGCACCTGCTTCTCGATGTAGTTCATCGTCTCGCGGCCGTAGCGCTCGAGCTTTTCGTTGACGATGGCGTCGGCCGCTTCGTTGATGCGGTGCTCGACTTCCTCGTTGGCGATGCCCTCTTCCTTGGCCCAATGTTCCAGCCCGAGGTCGAGGCCGATCAGCTGCGTCACCTCATCCTTCAGGCCCACCATGTCCCACTGCTCGGCGTAGGCGTTCTCCGGGATGTGGCGCTTCACCGTGTCGTGCACGATGTCGTGCCGCATGCTGGCGATCGTCTCCTGCACGTCGTCCGATTCCATCAGTTCGACGCGCTGCTCGAACACCACCTTGCGCTGGTCGTTCATCACGTTGTCGAACTTCAGCAAGTTCTTGCGGATGTCGAAGTTGCGCGCCTCGACCTTCTGCTGCGCCTTTTCCAACGCCTTGTTGATCCAGGGATGGACGATGGCCTCGTCTTCTTTCAGACCCAGCCGCTGCAGCACGCCGTCCATGCGGTCGGTGCCGAAGATGCGCATCAGGTCGTCCTGCAGCGACAGGAAGAAGTGCGAATGGCCCGGGTCGCCCTGACGGCCGGAGCGGCCGCGCAGCTGGTTGTCGATGCGCCGGCTCTCGTGGCGCTCGGTGCCGAGCACGTAGAGGCCGCCGGCCTCGATCGCCTTGCCCTTCATTTCGGCGACTTCGGCCTTGATGCGGGCGATGCCGGCCTCGCGCTCGTCCGCATCGTCGAT
>JARLIU010000113.1 GCA_031291595.1 Ancalomicrobiaceae bacterium
ATTGCAGATCGCGCGCAAGGTGCCGGACTGGTTCCATCCCGGCCGTTCCGGCACGCTGCAGCTCGGACCGCAGACCGTGCTGGCGCATTTCGGCGAGGTGCATCCGAAGACGCTGGCCGCACTCGACGTCGGCGGACCTTTGGTTGCCTTCGAGGTGTTTCTCGATGCCATTCCGGAACCGAAGGCGCGCGGCAGCCGCTCGAAGGGCGCCTTGAACGTTTCCGAATTCCCGGCGGTCGGCCGTGACTTCGCCTTCGTCGTCGAGGAGGCGGTCGAGGCGGAGAAGATCCTCAAGGCGGTCAGGGGCGCGGAGAAATCGCTGATCACCGAGGTCGGCCTGTTCGACGTGTTCCGTGGCGCTTCGATCGGCGAAGGCAGGAAGTCGGTGGCGGTCGAAGTGACGCTGACGCCGAAGGACAGGACCCTGACCGACGACGAGATCGAAGCGGTGTCGGCGAAAATCGTCGCCGCGGTGTCGAAGGCCACCGGCGCGACGCTCAGGGGGTGATTTCGCCTGGGCGCGACCGGACATCTGGTCGCGCCCCAGTCCCTCATTGCGGCGAATATCACGCCGAATGAGCATTCCCGAATTGCACAACTGCGTTCGTCGGCTTATATAGTCGCCATTCCGTCACATCGACGACTAGAATTCAGCCTCGCTCCGGTGGAAAACCTGAGCGAAGCGACAAGGAGAGATTATCCGATGTCGACCCAGCCCAATACGCCGCTGATGCCCAAGGCGACCGCTGTGTGGCTCGTCGAGAATACGGCGCTCAGCTTCGAGCAGATTGCCGCCTTCTGCCGGCTGCATCCGCTCGAAGTGAAGGCGATCGCCGACGGCGAGGCGGCACAGGGCATCAAGGGGCTCGATCCCGTCATCTCCGGGCAGCTGACGCGCGAGGAAATCGACCGCGCGCAGCGGGATCCGAAACTTCGCCTGAAGCTCGCCGACCGCAAGGTGAAGGTGCCGGAAGCCAAGCGCCGCGGACCCCGCTATACGCCGGTCTCGCGCCGCCAGGACCGGCCGAACGCCATCCTCTGGCTGTTGCGCAATCATCCGGAACTGAAGGACGCCGCGGTGATGCGCCTGGTCGGCACGACCAAGACGACCATCCAGCAGATCCGCGAGCGCAGCCACTGGAATGCCGCGAATCTGTCGCCGATGGATCCGGTGACGCTGGGCTTGTGCTCGCAGCTCGATCTCGATCTCGAAGTCGAACGCGCCGCCAAGGGCCTGCCAAAGCGCGAAGAGGGCGATCCGGGTGCGGCCATCCTGCTGTCGGTCAACGAGACGACGTCGGCTCCGGCGCTGAGCAGCTTCAACCACGAGGAAGAGGCCGAACCGGAGCTCGACGCCGACAAGATCTTCGCCAAGCTGAAGGCGATGCAGGCCCCGGCCGACAATGACGACGACGACAACAATAATAATTGACCGGTCGCCGACGAATCGAGATCAAAGCGCGACGCCGGCCGGGACGGCAAGATCAGGCGCGTCATGAGTCGGCCTGATGCGATCTTGGCGGTTTTCAGGGCAAAATCGGGCAACAACGGCGCGAAGATCTCCACCTAAAGGCTTGGAATCGCCTCGCTGCAGGAGACTTGCGTCTGCAACGCCACGGTCCCATATTGCGCTTATGGGTTTGTCAACTCATTCGGATGCCTAATGGCAGCCGGCGTAGCCCGTTTTCCGCCATCGGCGGGCCGATTGTGCAAGCAGTCGGACCAGTCGGTCGACGGGAGAAGGGGCGACGTTGACTGAGGGTCCGGATGTCTCAGGACGGCCCGAGCGGTTCGCTGCTGCATGGCGCGGGCCAATCCGGGTCGGGGTCGCTTCTGTCGAGGGCCTTGCTGCATGTCGCGTATTCCGGGCTTTTCAAGCCCCTTTCTGCTTGGGTTCGATGAGATCGAGCGAGTGCTCGATCGCGTGTCCAAAGCTGCAAACGACGGCTATCCGCCCTACAACATCGAGCGTCTCCACCGTCCGGAGCGCGTGGGTGACGTGCTTCGAATCACATTGGCCGTTGCCGGGTTCACCCGAGAACAGCTGGAGGTGACCCTGGAAGAAAGCCAGCTCGTCATTCGCGGTCGTCAGCTGGACGACGACAAGAGCCGGCAATACCTGCACCGCGGCATCGCCGCGCGGCAATTCCAGCGCATGTTCGTGCTGGCGGAAGGGATCGAAGTGATCGGCGCCGAACTGAAGGACGGGCTTCTGTCGGTCGATCTGGCGCGACCGGAACCCGAGAGGATCATCCGGCGGATCGACATCGCTTCGGGGGACTGAGTCCGCGGCGTCGCAGGACGCGCGGATCGAACCATGCGCAGATGCCTCATGACCTGACAAACATGAGGGTATCGCGTTGATTCAATGGCCGGACGCCAGACCGTCGGGCTGTTGCTGGGTCAGAGGAGTAGGATCATGCAGGATTCAACTGGTGCCAAGGCACATGCGCTGCCGCCTGCGGCCTTTGCCGGTCTCGGCGAGGGCAAGGTCGCCTATGTGCGGCAGATCCGGTCGGAAGATCTCCAGGAGATGTTCCCGGGCGCGCCGCCTGTGACGCCGGGTATGCTGTTGTGGGCGCTGAGCCACGCCGATGGCCGGCCAATCTTCATTTCGGACACGCGCGAGGCGGCTTTCGCCAACGCGTTGGAGAACGACCTGACAATGGTCAGCGTGCACTGAGGATTTGGCAGGCGCGTCAGCCGGCTGGCGCCGCGCCGCGTGCCCTGCTGCCGCGCATCGACCAGATAAGGTAGCCGACGACCGCAGCGACCACGATCACGCCGCCGAACAGCGTCGTCGGCTGCGGCGTTTCCCCGAAGGCAAGCCACACCCATAGCGGCGCCAAGGGCGTATCGAGCGCGCCGATCAGCCCCGACGTGGTCGCTGGAATATGGCGGGCGCCCAGGAAGAACAGAATCAGCCCGAGCGCGATATTGACCGCGCCGTACAGGGCAAGTTCGCCGAACTGCAGCGCCGAAGGGGAAAACGGGCTCGCCATCGGCAGCGCGACCAGCATGCAGACGAAGCCGGAAACGACGGCCGCAGCGATCGGATCGACTGGCCGGCCAGCGCGCTGTACCAGAAGCGCGGCGACGATCGAGCCGGTCATGATGAGCGCCAGCGCGTCGCCCCACGGATTGCCCTCGCTCTGGCCGGCGACGATGGTGACACCGACACCGGCGGTCGCAGCGAGGCTGGCCAGCACGGCGAGCGGGCTCGGCCTCTCGCCGATCGCCACCCAGGCGGCAAGCGCCACCGCCAGCGGCATGGTCGCATAGATGATGGTGACATGGGCGACCGTGGTCAGCCGCAACGCGCCGAGAAAGGCGATCATGCCCAGCCCATTGATCAGGCCGAACAGCCAGCCGGCGGCCCCGAGCGAGCGGAACACCGCGGGCGTCGCACCGCCATGGCGCGCATAGACGAAGAGGAGCGCGGTGAGCCCGCCGAAGAACCCGCGCCACAACATCAGCGTCCAGGCGTCGACCGGGATCAGGCGGGTGAAGAATCCGGCGGTGCTCCAGGCGACCGTGGCGGCCAGAACGGTCAGGGCGCCGAGCTGCGCTTGGCTCAGGCGGCCGCTTCGAGTGATGGCGGTCAAACGGACGATCACCAAAAAATCCTTCGTGGCCGGATTGCAGCCCGACGCCGCAGCTGGGATATCGCCTCTATCGCGTGCCGGACGGCCCAAATCTGGCAGCAGGCCATCGCGCCGTCGTGGACCGGGCTTGGCCCCGGAGCGGGATGGCGAAAACTGCGTGCGGTTTTCGCCATCCCGCTCCAACTCTGTGAAGTCGATCGCGTTCATGAGCTTTGACCCGACCGGGTCGGAACTCATCGCGATCTGGTGCCGGTGTCCGCTTGTCTGGTCAGTCGCGTGACTTATTGCAGCTCGGTCGGATCGAACTGGTAGCGGGTCGAACAGAACTCGCAGGTCACTTCGATCCTGCCATCGACGGTCATGTGGCTGACGTCCTCGGCGGAGAACTGGCTGAGCAGCCGGGCGATGCGCTCGCGCCCGCAGCGGCAACGATCGACGATCGGCTGCGGCTCGAACACCCGCACGCCGCGCTCGTGGAACAGGCGAAACAGCAGCCGTTCGGCGCCGAGACCGGGATCGGTCAGCTCGAGGTCTTCCACCGTGGCGACGAGGCTTGAGGCTTCCGTCCAGGCATCGTCGTCGTCGCTCGGCAGGGCGATGCCCTCCGGGGCGTCGCCCGGGTGCAAGTCGCGGTGCCGGATGCGCGCCTGCGACTGCGGCAGGAACTGCGCCAGAATGCCGCCGGCCCGCCAGGCATGGCGCGGAGGCTGGCCCGGGTCGCGCGTCAGCATCTCGGCGACGGCCAGCCGCACCCGCGTCGGGATCTGTTCCGACTGCTGGAAATAGCCGTGCGCCGCCTCTTCGAGTCCCTCGCCTTCAAGCGCCACCAAGCCCTGGTAGGAGTTGGTCTCGGAGCCCTGATCGACCGTCATGGCGAGATGGCCGCGGCCGAGGAGCTCCGCCGGCGAGCCACGACCGGAGGCGATTGCCGTCTCCACCGCCGCAGCATCGAAGCTGGCATAGGCCCGCATGCGATCAGGCGTCGAATAGTCGACCACCAGCATGGAGATCGGCCCGTCGGTCTTGGTCTGCAGGGTGAAACGTCCGTCGAACTTCAGCGACGAGCCTAACAGCGCGGTCAAGGCGATGGCTTCCGCCAGCACCTGCGCGACGTGGGTCGGATAGTCGTGGCGGGACAGGATGGCGTCGACCACGGGGCCCAGACGCACGATACGGCCGCGCACGTCCAGCGCCTCGACGGCGAAGGGCAGGACGTGATCGTCCGCGACCGCACGCGGCGGCCGGCTCATTTGAGTAAACTCGATCAACCGCCCCTCACTAGTGTTCCAACTCCGACATTCGCTCCTCACTCGCCACAGATCAAACAGCGAATGTCGGAGTCAAAGGAACACTTCCAGACTTTTGACTCTCGTGTCGCCTTGACTTCGACATTCGATTCGGCAACTGGCCGCGCCGTGAATATCGAATGTCTAAGTCGCGACACTAGAGCAGGATGCTTTCAGATGGAATCGCCCTGTGATCCATCTGAAAGCTGAATCACTGCTCTATGAATAGTTTAGAGCGCTGATTCAGCTGTCACATGTTACCATGTGACAGCACCGCGCTCTAGGCGATTGCGCCCATGCACCAGGCCAGGATGCCCTTGTGCGCGTGCAGCCGGTTTTCCGCCTCGTCAAACACCACCGACTGCGGCCCGTCGATCACTTCCGCCGTGACCTCCTCGTCGCGATGCGCCGGCAGACAATGCATGAAGATAGCGTCCTTGCTGGCGGCTGCCATCAGTTTTGCGGTGACCTGATACGGCTTCAGCAGGTTGTGGCGACGTTCGGTCTCGTCGTCGCCCATCGACACCCAGGTATCGGTGACGATGCAGTCGGCGCCATCGGCCGCCTCGAACGCATCGGCGGTGAAATGCACCGCCGCGCCGTTCTTGCGCGCCCAGTTGATGATGTCGACCTTGGGAGCCAGGTTCGGCGGGGTGGCGACGTTGAGGGTGAAACCGAAGCGTGCCGCGGCGTGGATCCAGGAGGCGAGCACGTTGTTGGTGTCGCCGGTCCAGGCCACCGTCTTGCCGGCGATCGGACCGCGGTGCTCCTCGAAGGTGAGCACATCCGCCATGACCTGAGTCGGATGGGTGAGCTTGGTCAGGCCGTTGATCACCGGAACGGTGGCGTATTGGGCCAGTTCCTGCAGCGCACTATGGTCGAGGATGCGGATCATGATCGCATCGACGTAGCGTGACAGCACGCGGGCGGTGTCGGCGATGGTCTCGCCGCGCCCGAGTTGCATTTCCTCGCCGGTCAGCATCACCGTCTCGCCGCCGAGTTCGCGCATGCCGACGTCGAAGGAGACGCGGGTGCGGGTCGAGGGACGCTCGAACACCATCGCCAGCACCTTGCCGGCCAGCGGGCCCTGGCCGCGCAGGGCGCCCTTGCGGGTCAACTTCAGCCGCTTGCTCTCCTCAAGGATCCTGCGCAGCTCGGCAGTTGAAATCTCGGTCAGATCGAGAAAATGCTGGTGGTCCGGAGCGAGGGTCACGCGGCGGCTCCTTGAGCGGCAAGAGTGGCGGCGAGGTCTGAAGCGGCGGCGTCGGCCCGGGCAACCGCTTCGTCGATCTCGGCCTCGGTGATGATCAATGGCGGGAGGAAACGCACGACATTGCCGCCGGCCGGGCAGCCGAGCAGCTTGTGTTGGCGGAAGGCGTCGAACACCTTCATGTTGTTGGCGCGACATTCGAGCCCGATGAGCAGCCCCTCGCCGCGCACGGCGGCGAAGACGGTCGGATGGCTGTCGACCAGCCCGGCCAGCTTCTGCTTCAGGATCAGACCCTTCCGCGCCACGTCGGCGAAAAAGCCGGGCGCGGTGATGACGTCGAGGACGGCATCGGCCACCGCCATGGCAAGCACATTGCCGCCAAACGTCGAACCGTGCGCGCCGGGCGTCATGCCTTTGGCCGCATCCTCGGTCGCCAGACAGGCGCCGACGGGGAAGCCGCCGCCGATGCCCTTGGCGACGCCGACGATGTCGGGCGTGATGCCGGCATGCTCATGGGCGAAGAACTTGCCGGTGCGGCCCATGCCGGTCTGCACCTCGTCCAGCACCAGGAGGATGCCTTCCCTGTCGCAGAGGTCGCGCAAATAGGCGAGTTCGGAGGCCGGCACCGGCCGGACGCCGCCCTCGCCCTGGATCGGCTCGATCAGCAGGGCGGCGGTCGTCGGCCCGATGGCGGCCTCGAGCGCCGCGCGGTCGCCGAACGGCACCTGGATGAACCCCGGCGCCTTGGGGCCGAAGCCCTCAAGGTATTTCGCCTGGCCGCCGGCGGCGATGGTGGCAAGCGTGCGGCCGTGGAAGGCGCCTTCGAAGGTGATGATGTCGACGCGCTCCGGCCGCCCCTCGGCATAATGCCAGCGCCGTGCCGTCTTGATGCAGCACTCGATGGCTTCGGCGCCGGAATTGCAGAAGAACACCCGGTCGGCAAACGACAGTCTGGTCAGCCGTTCGGCCAGCGCCGCCTGCTCGGGGATCTCGAACCAGTTGGAGACGTGCCAGAGCCGCTCGCCCTGGCGCTTCAGCGCCTCGACGACGTGCGGGTGGGCATGGCCGACGGAATTGACGGCGACGCCAGACATGACGTCGAGGTATTTTTCGCCATCGGAGCCATAGAGCCAGACGCCCTCGCCCTTCTCGAAGGAAATCGGCGCCCGGGCAAAGGTGGGAAACAGGGAATGGTCGGTCACGGAGAGGTCTCCAGCGGTCAGTGGGGTCACGTCGAGGCGGAATGAAGAAACGGCCATGGTCGCGAATGCCGATGACAGCATCGTGGCGCGCCCGGTCGCATCAGCCTCGTCGTCGTATGACCCTGACCATGGAAGACAGTCCTTGTTAGCAGCGTTGCCGCCGACGTCCGTGCTAGCGGCGTTGCCGCCGGGAAACCTCCGGCGCAACGCGCAGCCAAAACGAATGACGCCGCCTCTCAGGCGGCGGCGACGTGCGGCCGGACTATGCTCGCCGGGCCCCGCGCTGTCAATCGCCGCTCGCCGTCGCCGAAGCGGGAACGTCGGCACGCGGCGAGTTCTCCTGCGCTCATCGCTCGCGGAAGGCGTCGTGCGCGTGCTCGGCCAAGGGCGCGAGCAGGAAGTCGATGATGCGGCGCTTGCCGGTGAGGATCTCGGCGCGGACCGACATGCCGGGCAGCAGCACCGCCGGCCGGCCGTCGATATCGAGGGTCCCGGGGGCAAGCGCGATGCGGACGGTATAGCGCAACCGCTCGCTCGCCTCGACCTGATCGATGGAATCTTCCAGCCGCTCCGAACTGTGCACGCCGGCCGGGCCTGCCGGGGTCGCCTCGGCGTCGCGGTCGACCGCGCGGACGGTGCCGGCCAACAGCCCATAGCGGGTGAACGGGAAGGCGTCGACCTTCAATTCCACCCGCTGGCCCGAGGTGACGAAGCCGACGTCGCGGTTCTCCAGCACCGCTTCGACCTCGACGCGGTCGTCATCCGGCACGATGGTGAGGAGTTGCTGCGCCGGGGTAACGACCGCGCCGACGCCGGAGACATGGATCTGCTGCACCGTGCCGGCGATCGGCGCCTTCAGGGTCGACAGCTCGATCCGCCGGGTCGCCTTGGCGATGGTTTCCTCGGCGAGACGGGTGCGCTCGTGCGCCTTTTCCAGGTCCGCCAGCGCGGTCGAGCGCGATTCGGCCTCGGCCGTCGACATCTTCTCATCCACCTCGGCGATGGCCGCGTCGAGCGAGCCAACCTTGGTGAGTGTGGTCTCCTGGTCGGATTGCGCCTCGATCAGCAACTGCTGGCTTTCGAGCTTGGCGGGAATGGACGATGCGCCGTGGTCGGCCGCCTTGGTGTGGATGTCGGCGCGCTGGGCGACGAGGGGGATGGTCTTCTCCAGCCTGGCGAGCGTCTGGGTCAGCACCTGACGCTCGGCGACGCGCTGGAACCGCTCCTTCGACAGGCTGGCGAGCTTGCCGGCGAGCGCCGCTGTGTCGGCGGCCAACTGGGCTTCGGCCCGCCGGACCTCGTCCGGCGTCGCATCTGCGACGGAGCCGAACGGCGCCGATGTCGCTTCGGCGAGGAAAGCGCTGAGCCGCAGCCGGTCCAATTCGGCAACGACCCGTTCGCCCTCGGCGCGCCTCCGTTCGGCATCGACTGCCGTGCGGTCCAACTCGATCAGCCCGTCGCCGGCGGCGACGTGCTGGCCGGATCTGACCAGGATGCGGGCGACGCTCGCCGTCTCGACCGGTTGCACCACCTGGGTGTGGCTCAAGCCGACGAACTTGCCGCTCGCCACCGCGACGATGTCGACCTTGCCGAAGAACGCCCAGGCGAATCCGGCGGCCGCCACCAGACAGAGCACGAAGACGGTCATCCGCCCCAACGGGTTGGGCGGCGTTTCCATGACTTCGAGTGCGGCAGGCAGAAAGGCACGCTCGACGTCGCTCTGGCCATTCGAGGCGACGACCCGCAGCACCGTCTGCTTGCGCGGGCGTCGGCGGCGAGTGTCGGCAGCAGGGGGCGGCGAGGCAAGGGACATGGGAGCGCCTGTGTTTCAGCGGCCGGTCGACTGGATGCGGTGAAGCGAGGCGTAGCGGCCACCCGAAGCCACCAGATCCTCGTGCCTGCCATCCTCGACGATCATGCCGTTGTCGATGGTGAGGATGCGGTCGGCATGCCTGACGGTCGACAGCCGATGGGCGATGACGATCACCGTCCGTCCCGCGACGATCTCGCCCATCCGGGCCTGGATGGCGCTTTCGCTCTCATAGTCGAGCGCCGAGGTCGCCTCGTCGAAGATGAGGATGCGCGGTTCGCCGACCAACGCGCGGGCGATGGCGATGCGCTGCCGCTGGCCGCCGGAAAGGGAAACCCCGCGCTCGCCGATCGGCGTGTCATAGCCGCGCGCCATGCGGCAGATGAACTCGTGCGCCCCGGCCAGTTCGGCCGCCGCCACCACCCGCTCGATCGGCATCGAGGGATCGGCAATGGCGATATTCTCGCGCACCGACATGTTGAACAGCACGTTCTCCTGCAGGACGACGCCGATCTGACTGCGGAGCCAAGCCGGATCCATGACGGCGCAGTCCATGCCGTCGATCAGCACGCGGCCGGTCTCCGGCTGGTACAGCCGCTGCGCCAGTTTGGCGATGGTCGATTTGCCCGAACCGGACGGACCGACGATGCCCACGACCTGGCCGGCGGGGATCTTCAGCGAGACATCGCGCAGCACCGGTTGCAGCCGCGGGTGATAGCGGAAGGTGACGCGGTCGAATTCCAGCGCGCCTTCGATCGCGGCGCGGTTGGACTGCGCGCCGGAGGCCTGCGCCTCGACCGGCGTATTCAGAATGTCGCCGAGCCGGTCGACCGATAGCCGGACCTGATGGAAATCCTGCCACACTTGCACCAGCCGCAGCACCGGACCGCTCACCTGGGCGGAGAGCATGTTGAAGGCGACGAGTTCGCCGACCGTCATGCGGTTGGAGATGACAAGGCCGGCACCGAGGAACAGCGTGATGGCGCTGACGCCCTTGTTGAGGAAATTCGCCAGCTGCGAGGCCCAATTGCCGACCTGCGCCGCCTTGAACGACGCGCCGACATAGCCGGCCAGCTGGTCCTCCCAGCGCCGCTGCATCTGCGGCTCGAGCGCCATGGCCTTGACCGTCTCGATGCCGGTGACGCTTTCGACCAGGAACGACTGGTTCTCGGCGCCGCGGCGGAATTTCTCGTCCAGCCTCACGCGAAACACCGGCGTCGTGGCGATCGACAGCACGATGTAGAAGGGAAGCGCCCCGATCACCACCCAGGACAGCATGGCCGAATAGAAGAACATCACCGAGATGAAGACGGCGCCGAAGGCGATATCGAGCACCAGCGTCAGCGAGGAGGAGGTGATGAACTGGCGGATGGTTTCGAGTTCGCGCACGCGCGCCACGCTGTCGCCGACGCGGCGGGCCTCGAAATAGGCCAGCGGCAGCTTCAGCAGGTGCTTGAAGGTGCGGGCCCCCAATTCGACGTCGATGCGATTGCTGGTGTGCGAAAACAGATACGTCCGCATGCCGGAGAGCACGGACTCGAACAGGGCGATCAGCACCAGGCCGGCGATCATCACTTCGAGCGTCGACAGTCCGCGGTGCACCAGCACCTTGTCGATGACCACCTGGAAAATCAGCGGGCTGGCGAGCGCGAACAGTTGGATGACGAAGGAGGCGACGAGCACTTCGCGCAGCACGCCGGCGTACTTGCGGATCGAACCCCAGAACCAGGAGAGATCGAAACGGCGGCCGGTATCGGTGAGGACTGCGCGCTTGGAGACGAGGATCACCTCGCCGGTCCATTCCGCGGCGAAATCGGCGAACGACAGCATGCGCGGCGACGGCGCGCCGGCATCCTGAATGAGAATGCCGTCGTCGAGGATTTTTCCGGCGAGGGCATAGAGGCCGGAGGACAGTTTGACGAGGGCGGGAACGGGCAGTTTCGGCAGGCGGCGAACCGAGAAGCGGCAGAGCTTCGCCTTGACCGGAAACGCTCTGGCGGCACGAATCAAGTCGGTGTCGGTGAGCGGGCCGGCATGGCCGGCTTCGTGCTGGATCTTGGCGGGATCGGCGACGATGCCCAACAGGTGGAGCGCAATCGCCAGACACCAGGCGCCGCTGTCGGAACTGACAAACATCGAATGACCTCGCTTCAGCTGAAGAAGCCTAGGTCATTCGCCTTGGAACAAGGTTAACCGTCGGTGACGCTCCCTTCCGCGCGGTCGCCGGACCCGAACAGGGTTAACGTCCGGTAAATGCGCCGCGCGCCGAGCCTTGCCCCCGCCGCGTCAATGCAGCGGCGAGGCAAGCGTTGGCGAACCGTTCGTCGTCGTATACGCCAGGCTGAAGGTCGACGACGTGCCGGCGGGGCCGACCGAGGCGATCACCTGGCTCAGATGGGCGGCGGCGGCGGCGATCGACAGCGAGAAGCTCTCGGTCGCCGACAGTCCGCTGGTATCGGTTGCCGTCACCTTCAACGCCAGCGATTGGGTCGCCGACGGCGCCGTGCCGGAGAACGTGTCGGTCGAGGCGTTGAAGGAGAGCCACGACGGCAACGCCGCTCCATTTGCCTGCGTCGCCTTGTAGTGAAGCGCCTCATGCTGCGGGTCGGTGAAAGTCGAAGCCGACAGAGCGAGCGTGAAGGCCCTGCCGCCCGTCACCGTCTGCGCCGAGGTCTGGCTGGTCAGCGTCGGGGCCGAGGCTGGCGTCGAGACGGCGAAGGTTTCCGAGGTCGACAGGCCGCTGGTGTCTTTCGCCGTGACGACGATCGACAGGCCGGCAGCGGTGTTCGGCACGGTACCGGTGAAGGCTCGGGTCGAGGCGTTGAACGTCAGCCACGACGGCAACGCCGAGCCGTTCGACAATTTGGCCGAATAGGTCAGCGCCTGGGCCTGCGGATCGGTGAACGTATTGGCGGCCAGGGTGAAATTGACTGCTTGCCCCAGCTTCCAGGTCTGCGCCGCGGTCTGGCTGGTCAGCGTCGGGGCCGAGGCCGGCGTCGAGACGGCGAAGGTTTCCGAGGTCGACAGGCCGCTGGTGTCTTTCGCCGTGACCACGATCGACAGGCCGGCAGCGGTGTTCGGCACGGAACCGGTGAAGGTTCGGGTCGAGGCG
>JARLIU010000114.1 GCA_031291595.1 Ancalomicrobiaceae bacterium
GAAACGCCGAGGCGATTCATCTGAAAGCTGAATCACGGCTCCTTTAAAAGCTTAGAGCGCTGATTCAGCTGTCACATGATTTCATGTGACAGCATCGCGCTTGCCGGCCGACGGCCATTTCCGCAATCAGATGCGAGACTGGACGAGGGCGGGACGCCCGTCCGTCATGCGGCAGGGCGCCGGTGGTCCGATGTGGGGCGGGAATTGGGATAATCGGGGGCACGTATGCCGGGGCGCGGCAGGCTCAGTTGCGATTGGCCTCAGTTGGGATTGGCAGGCGAATCCGGCCGCGGCTGCACAGCGCCGCGCAGGCGCTTCTGCGCCGCCGGCCTCTGCGACGTCGGCTTGGTCGTGGCGGCAGCCGGGATCGATGCGGCCGGAGTCGGCGTCAGGTTCAGGATGCCGATGCCGCCGGGGTTCATCGGCGCATTGGGATCACCAGCATGGCGCTGCTTCTCGATCTCGCGCCAGCGGGCGACGTTCTTGTTGTGCTCTTCGACCGTCTCGGAGAACAGATGGCCGCCCGATCCGTCGGCGACGAAGAACAGCTCGTTCGAGACGGCCGGATTGGCTACCGCTTCCATCGCCGCACGGCCGGGATTGCCGATCGGACCCGGCGGCAGGCCATTGATCTTGTAGGTATTGTAGGGGTTCGGTGCGGCGAGGTCGGCCTTCGAGATGACGCGCGGCTCGAGCCAGGCTTTGCCGCCGTAGAGGCCGTAAAGGATGGTCGGGTCGGTCTCCAGCCGCATGCCGCGGTTGAGGCGGTTGACGAAGACGCCGGCGACGCGGGCCCGTTCGTCGGCCTTGCCGGTCTCCTTCTCGACGATAGAGGCGAGAATGACGAGGTCCCTCGGCACCTTCAGCATCTTCAAGGCGTCGGCATTGCGATGCGCCCAGATCTCGGTCAGGCGACGATCCTGTGCCCGGCGCATCTGATCGAGGACGTGCTCGCGGTTATCGCCCTTGGGGAAAAGATAGGTCTCGGGTAAGAGCGAACCTTCTTCTGGGATGGCGGCGATCTTGCCGGCAAGCCTGGTTTCGTCGAGCAGACGCTGCACCACCTGCTCGGACGTCCAGCCTTCGGGGAAGGTGATCTTGTGCTGGATC
Organism: Ancalomicrobiaceae bacterium; assembly: GCA_031291595.1. Classification (GTDB taxonomy): domain Bacteria; phylum Pseudomonadota; class Alphaproteobacteria; order Rhizobiales; family Ancalomicrobiaceae; genus CAIYYN01. The sequence continues at coordinate 1,111 of JARLIU010000114.1, forward strand.
ACCTTGCCCTGCTGCAATTCTTCGGCCACGTCGCGCATGGTGGCGTGAGCCTTGAACTCGTATTCGCCGGCCTTCAGGTCGGCAATCTGGGCGATGCGGGCGCCCCAGACGAAGGTGGTGGAATCGGAGACCACCCCGGCCCGTTCCAGCGTGTCGCCGATGTCGTCGAGCGAGCGCTTGGCCGGGACCTCCACCACCTTGGCGGCAACGAGCGGTCCGGGCAATTCGAATTCCTGGCGGCCGGCGATGGCGGTAATTCCGAGGGCTGCGGCAGCGACGGCGGCGAGCGACATCAGCCCGTCGAAGACGACGACGACGGAGGAGCGCGCCGCCCGCGAACGCAACAAACGCTTGCGGCGGCCGGACTCGCCCGGTTGGATCTCGCTGGCGATCGGGTGCAGTTGCTCGCGCAGCCGCTTGCGGGCAACGAGCGGCTTGCGGCTGCCGGGGCCGACATCGCCGAACGGCAGACGCGGCGGCTGTGACGGCGGCGGCGGGGGGGGCGGGGAGATGAAGGGCGGCGGCGGCGGCATCGTCGGTCGGGTGGCTGCCGGGGCCGGCGCCATCGGGCCCAAAAATGCCGGCGCCGTGTGGTCCGACGCCGTCGGCGCCATGGGCGCAGCCGGCATGACCGCGGGAGCGGCCGATCCGATCATCGACGGCCGGTTGCTCAACACCGGCGAGATGATCATCGTCGGCTCGTCGGCCGGATCGGTCGGCGGCGCCGAATAGGTCCTCGACGCAGCGGACGGCCAGCCGAACGGTCCTCCCGGCGGGGCGGTCGGCGGCGTCACAGCCGGGGCGGAAATCGGAGCGGCAGGCGGGGTCGGAGCAGCGAGTGGCGGCGCCACGGCAGCGGCGACATGCGGCGGGGCAGCGAGCGGCGGAACCGGCGGCCCAGGAAACCTCGGCTCGGCGGATACGGGCGGAACATCGCGCTTCGGCGCGGCCGGCATGAACACCGTCGGCTCATCGCCAGTCGACGGCGACGGAGGCGCAACCGGCTGAGTCGGCGGCGCGTCGGGCTGCCCCTCGGGGGGCGCGTCATCGCTCTGCGGCGGCGCACCGATGCGATCCGCTTCCGAGACGACAGGCATGGCCGCGGCCTCGGAAACGGGGTCTTTCTCCGGTTCCTGCTCAGCGAGCGTCATGGCTTCCACCAGTTCCTGTCGAGCGTTCGAATTCTGACGGATCCGTCCAAAACCGCCGGCATCAACTCACCTTGTCGCCTCGCGACAGGAGGCGAAAAATATGGCAAAACAGCGTTCCAGCCTAGCGGCTTTGGCTTCGGGCCGCCGGAATACTTTCCGGCGACGCCGCTTCCGGAGCATGTTCCGATCGGATCTAACGGCCGATCGGCACGACAATGCGCCGAATTCGATGGATCGAGCGTGTCGCGGCCGTTCGGATTGCCCCCGTCCGAGCGGAACCCGCTTGCGCCCGTCACGCCGCGTAGCGGCGCAGGATCAGCGTGGCATTGGTGCCGCCGAAGCCGAACGAATTCGACATGACGACATCGACCTGTTTCGGCTTGGCGACGTGCGGCACCAGATCCAGGACCGTTTCGACCGAAGGATTGTCGAGGTTGATGGTCGGCGGCAGGATGCTGTCGCGGATGGCCAGCACCGAGAAGATCGCCTCGATCGCTCCGGCCGCGCCGAGCAGATGGCCGGTCATCGATTTGGTCGACGACATGGCGACATTGCCGGCGGCGTTGCCGAGCAGGCGCTCGACCGAGGCGAGTTCGATGCCGTCGGCCATGGTCGAGGTGCCGTGGGCGTTGACGTAGTCGATGTCGGAGCCGGAGACCCCGGCGCGCTTCATCGCCGCCGCCATGCAGCGGTAGGCGCCATCGCCCTCCGGGCTCGGGGCGGTGATGTGGTAGGCATCGCCCGACAGGCCGTAGCCGGTGATCTCGGCATAGATCTTGGCGCCGCGCGCCTTGGCATGCTCGAGTTCCTCGACGACGACGACGCCGGCGCCTTCGCCCATCAGGAAGCCATCGCGATCGCGGTCATACGGGCGCGAGGCGCGGGTCGGATCGTCGTTGAAGGCGGTGACCAGCGCCTTGCAGGCGCAGAAGCCGGCGATCGCGATGCGGTTGACCGCGCTCTCGGTACCGCCGGCGACCATCACGTCGGCATCGCCGAGCGCGATCAGCCGGGCGGCGTCGCCGATGGCATGCGAACCTGTCGAGCAGGCCGTCACCACCGCATGGTTCGGGCCTTTCAGTCCGTGCGCGATCGACACGTAGCCGCTGGCGAGGTTGATCAGCCGGCCGGGGATGAAGAATGGCGAAATCCGCCGCGGACCCTTTTCCTTCAGCGTGATCGAGGCATCGTAGATGCCGCCGATGCCGCCGATACCGGAGCCGATGAGGACGCCCGAGGCGATCTGATCCTCATAGGAGGTCGGATGCCAGCCAGCGTCGTTCAGCGCCTCGCCGGCGGCCGCCATGGCGAAGACGATGAACTCGTCGACCTTGCGCTGCTCTTTTGGCTCCATCCACTGGTCGGGATTGAAGGTGCCGTCGGAGCCGTCGCCGCGCGGGATGCGCGCTGCAATCTGGCAGGCGAGGTCGTCGACATCGAAGTCGGTGATGCGGACGGCGCCGCTCTTGCCGGCGCAGATGTTTGCCCAGGTCGTATCGACGCCGCAGCCCAGCGGCGTGACCATGCCCAACCCCGTGATGACCACTCGTCTCATCTGTGCCCACACCCAGACCGGACCGGAATCGCCGGACGGCCAAGACAATAAACTGTCGGATTTCAACCGCCAAACGCCGGCCCGGCGTGTTGCGTGCCCTGCTGCCGGCCCCGGATCGGCGGCCATTGCGAGAAAGGCCGTTACGCCCCCCTGACAGGAGGGGTCGGATCGGCGTTTCCAAAAGCAACCGCCCGGACATCCCGCCGGCGGGGCCTGGGCACCTTCGCCCTGCGGCTGAAGCCGCGGGACGAGAAACCTGAGCCGCCCGCCAACGGTTCCCCCAAATCGCGCGACGCGCGCCCTGAGGCCAGGACGCGCGACATCAGCGACACTCGGTACGCCCCCGCCTCAGGCGGAAACGTTCTTTTCCAGGAATTTCACGGCATCGCCGACGGTCAGGATCGTCTCGGCGGCGTCGTCAGGGATCTCGACGCCGAACTCTTCCTCGAACGCCATGACGAGTTCCACGACGTCGAGAGAATCCGAGCCGAGGTCGTCGATGAAGCTCGCATTCTCCGTCACCTTGTCGGCGTCAACGCCCAGGTGCTCGATTACGATCTTCTTCACGCGTTCAGCGATATCGCTCATGTTGCTATCCTCGAACTGGATTCAAAACCTGTTTGACTTAACCGGCACCGCACGGCGCACGGCATGACCATCTGCGACGATGAGACCGATGATTTCGACGATCAGGCGCTCCATGGCGAGGAACGACCGATCTGCCACTCCTCGCACCTCAGCAGCCTGTTTAGTTCGCGTCGCCCTCGGGTTCGGCCCCCAAGCCCGCCAATTGCGCCGTTTCCCGGCCTTTTTTCCGGCGAGTTGCGGCCGTGCTAGCATACTTTCCCGGCCTTGACCAGTCAGGCGGGACCGCCCGAAAGCTGTACCGAGGCACGTGCCCGATCTGCAGTTTTCCTCATCAGATCATGGCCATACCGCCGTTGACGTGCAGCGTCTGGCCGGTGACGTAGGCGGCTTCGTCGCTGGCGAGATAGAGCACGGCGGCGGCGATCTCGGCAGAGGCGCCGAGCCGGCCGGCCGGCACGTGCGGCAGAATCGCTTCGCGCTGCTTGTCGTCCAGCGCGTCGGTCATCGCCGTCTGGATGAAACCGGGCGCTACCGTGTTGACGGTGATGCCGCGCGAGGCGACTTCCTGGGCCAGCGACTTCGACATGCCGATCATGCCGGCCTTGGCGGCGGCATAGTTGGCCTGACCGGGATTGCCGGTGACGCCGACGACCGAGGTGATGCCGATGATGCGGCCGGTGCGGCGCTTCATCATGCCGCGAACGCAGGCACGCGCGAGGCGGAAGCCGGAAGTGAGGTTCACCTCGATGACCTTGTCCCACTCCTCGTCCTTCATGCGCATGAACAGATTGTCGCGGGTGATGCCGGCATTGTTGACGAGGATGTCGACTTTGCCGAAGGCCTTCTCCACCGCGGGCACCAGCGCGTCGACCGAGGCGCGGTCGGAGAGATCGGCCGGGAACACCTCGGCACGCTCGCCGAGCTTGGCCTTCAACGCTTCGAGCACCTCGGCGCGGGTACCGGAGAGGGCAACGGTCGCCCCTTGTGCATGCAATGCTTCGGCAATGGCGCCGCCGATGCCGCCCGTGGCACCGGTGACCAGGGCATGTTTGCCGGTCAAGTCGAACATATGCGCCTCCTGAGACTTCTGCGTTGTCGTGGGCCGTGGTGACGGATCACCTCAACCGAGGCTCGCGACCAGCTTGTCCACATCCTCGGGCCCGTTGACGGCAACCGCCTCGACGCCGTCGACGATGCGCTTGACGAGGCCGCTCAGCACCTTGCCCGAGCCGATTTCCACCAGACGCGTGACGCCGGCCGCCGCCATCCATTTGACGCTCTCGCGCCAGCGCACGGTGCCGGTCACCTGGCCGACCAGGCTGTTGCGGATCAGGTCTGGATCCGACAGCGGTCCGGCGAGCACGTTGACGACAACCGGCACCACCGGCGGCCTGATGGCGACCTCGGCCAAAGCCGCAGCCATGACCTCGGCGGCCGGCCGCATCAGCGTGCAATGGAACGGCGCGGAGACGTTCAAGAGCATCGCCCGCTTGGCGCCGCGCTGTTTGGCGATGGCGACGGCGCGCTCGACGGCAGCCTTGGTGCCGGAGACGACGACCTGGCCGTCGGCATTGTCGTTGGCAGCCTGGCAGACGTCGTCTTGAGCCGCTTCGGCGGCGACCTCGACGGCAGCCGCATAGTCGAGGCCGAGCAGCGCCGCCATGGCGCCGGCGCCGACCGGCACGGCGGCCTGCATGGCATGGCCGCGGATGCGCAACAGCCGGGCGGCATCGGCAATGGACAGCGAACCGGCGGCAGCCAGCGCCGAATACTCGCCGAGCGAATGGCCGGCGACGAAGGCGGCGTGTCTGGCGACCGACACGCCGCGCGCTTCCAGCACCCGCATGGCAGCGAGGCTGACCGCCATCAGCGCCGGCTGGGCATTCTCGGTCAGCGTCAGGTCCTCGGCCGGACCGTTCCACATCAGCGCGGAAAGCCGCTGCTGCAGCGCCGCGTCGACCTCGGCGAAGACGGCGCGGGCCTCGCTATAAGCGTCGGCGAGCGCCTTGCCCATGCCGACCGCCTGACTGCCCTGCCCCGGAAAGGTGAATGCATTCGTCATCGTCTGTCCACTCCCGGCGTTGCGCTGTCGCATCTTCATCGCGCGCCTCGCGGCACGACGCAATCCCACGGCCGCCGACAAGCCACCTGGACCAACTCGGGCGGGCAAAGAGCCTTAACGGCGGAGGATGTCAAGATGGCGGAGGCGAGATCCGGGCGGAAAGCGCACGCCGATGGCCGGCTGTGGCCACGCCCCGCAGGTGCGTCCCGGTCGTCGCCCGCCGATGTTGCGCACGCCACGCTTCAGGCCGTTCTTGCCATGCCGGACGATCGAGGCCCGGCGCGGAGGTCGGGGTGTGGCCACTCTCCAGGCACGCCACTTCTGCACAGTCGAAACCGCCGAAATCGCGAGGTTCAGACAGTCGTGCAGCCATGTCGAGCTTCGGTCGAACAGGCGCGTTTCAGACCCGACGGTAGCCCGGGAGCGATGCGTCCGCGACATCGGCGAGATTCACGACGATGTTTTCCGGTGAGCGGCAGGCAATCCACCAGAGCTCATCCGTCGTGCTCATATTGGCTTCCAGATGGGGCAGAAATGGCGGAACGAACATGAAGTCGCCCTCCGACAGGTCGACGAATTCCTGATAGTCCTCGCCAAAATAGATACGGGCGCGACCCGACAGGACATAAGCGCCGGTCTCTGCCTCGCCATGATGATGGGGCAAGGAGCGGAAGCCGGGCTTGTTGCTTGCCTTGCCGAACCAAAGCTTGGTTGCCGGCGTATGTTGTGGCCCCACGCCCGTCACGAGCGCCAGACCGCCGGACTGACTTGTCCCGGTGTGCTCGCCGCCGCTCCTCGTCACCACGATCCGAGTATTGCTAGCCATTTCAACTCCTATCGTTTGGATCCATTCGACGGTTGGCCGAAGCCAGCTCGCACGCGTCTCGACATCGCTCCCTCGGCAAAAGTCTGCGACCGGCCCGGAAGGTCTCTCGCTCTCCGACGCATTTCTCTCAAGAAGTCCCGCCATGAATGCGCACCGAAAGCCGCCCTCTCCCGGCAGCGCTCCAACATTTTGTTTCCATTAAACGAATCCCCGCCCGCATCGCCTTGGCTCAGAGCACGACATCTCTTCCGGCTCGCTTCACTTCCAATCGCCATGATCCTGCTGTCCAATATGAAGGCTCTGAAAACACTTTGTTAAGCACGATCCACCAAAGATTATGGCATCGAACATACCGTGAAAAGCCGACGCGCAGCGCCACTTGCATAAATGGACCGAATGCAGACGTGAAGTTGCAACCGAAACTCTCCATGAAAGAGCTGCCCTGTCGTTGCCCCGGCAACGGCGGCGCCAAAACTATGCGATACGGCCGCTTCATCGGCGCCGTGGCCGCAATTCTGGCGGTGACGGCGGTTTCCTTGTGCGCGGTCGTCTTCGCCATGTCCGTTCTGATCCGAGATGGTGACCCGGCGCAGGGTCTTTCAACGCTCGATCCGATGTTCCTTGCCGCCGGTGAGCCGACGCCAGGAATGCTCCGGTTTGGCAAAATAGCTCGGCTCTCTGTTGCCTCTCCCAGGGAGGGGCTGACTGCAGACGCCATTGTGGCAGCCTACCAACGGGCACTCGCCTCGCCGACGACGCGACAGATCGGCGCCACGCCAATCGCAACTGCTGCAATCACCGAAGATCGCGGCGAGACGGTCGTACAGCGTGCTGCAATTCCGACGACGCCGGACATACCCAAACAGGCCGCCTATTCGCAAGTGCCGCAGCACAAGGACAGCATCTGCCTTTCCGGCACCGACATTGCATCGATATCCAACGATATTCGGCAATTCATCTCATACGCCTCCGAGAGCGCGGTCGCCGATGCGACCGCTCGGGACGACAGACAGCTTCCGCTCCCGGAAGCAAAGCCGCCTTTCGATGGGCGCCACATAGCAACCATCAATCAACGAAGACTTTCCACGGGTGCGGAGACTGGCAAGCCCACGCCCCAAACTGGCGATCAACTCGCTGCCTTGCCGGAGCACGACTTAGCCGTCGAAAGCAGTGGCGAGCCATTGTCGAAGCGAGTCGTACCGGATGCGCGTATCAAGAGCGGCCTCGACTGGCCTGGCCGCAGCAACCATGTCGCCATATATGACATATCGGCCGGCTTGGTGTATCTGCCCGATGGCGAACGGCTCGAAGCACACTCGGGCGTCGGCCGGATGCGCGACAACCCGAGCTTCGCAAACGTCAAGATGCGTGGCCCGACCCCGCCCGCCACCTATGCGTTGAGCCTGAGAGAACAATCGTTCCACGGCGTAGACGCGATTCGACTGACACCCGTCAACGGAACCGCACCCTTCGGGCGGGACGGTTTGCTGGCGCATTCCTACATGCTGAGGCGGCCCGGAGATTCCAATGGATGTGTGGCATTTGCCAACTACAATCGATTCCTGAAGGCCTTCAGGAACAACGAAGTCGATTTCATGGTGGTGGTCCCGCAACTCAAAGACCATCTTACCGGGCTGGACTCATCGCCGGTCAGAGGTTGATCGATGTTGCCAAACGAGGGCCATCCTCCGCACAGAGGGTCTGTGGGACGAGGTTCGACCCTATCTCGATGTCCCTTGGCCGTACGGATCGCAGTCGTCGCGCGCACGGCGCCGCCGGTCTCGGCGCACGGGGGTCTCGACGCGCGGGATAAGCCAACTGGTCGCGGCGCGCAGAAACGCAGGTCCTATCCAAGGGGGCAACCGAGATCACGGCGACGGCATCGATCGGACGCTCCTGGCGCAGACGGAGCATTTGGTTCTGCGTTCTCCCGTCGCGACCGCACTCTCCTTCTGCATGCTCCGGCGGCCGAAATCCCGCTTGCCTTCGCCCGCTCGACCCTGTAAAAGCCGCGACTTCCGTCGGGCATCTGGCTGGTGGCTGAACGGACGGTCGTGACCGAACGGCAGATGGCTCGCCATCGCCGCAAGGCTGCGATAGGACCTCTATCGGTTCGTCGTCCCGTGTCTCCGCTCTCCGACTGCTGATTTTCCAAGGCCCTCGTCATTCGGGGTCCGGGAGGCTTGGCGCCGATGCCCGGTTGGGACGATACGAGGAAAGGTCACACATGCCGCTCTACGAGCACGTCTTCCTGGCGCGCCAGGACGTGTCGACGCAGGCCGTCGATACGCTTATCGAACAGTTCAAGGGTCTCATCGAATCGAAGGGCGGCAAGATCGCCAAGATCGAGAACTGGGGCCTGAAGCCGCTTGCCTACCGGGTCAAGAAGAACCGCAAGGCGCATTACGCTCTCCTCAACATCGACGCCCCGGCGCCGGCGATCGCCGAACTGGAGCGCCAGGAGGGCATCAATGAAGACGTGCTGCGCTTCCTGACCATCAAGGTCGATGAGTTGGAGGAAGGCCCCTCCGCCATGCTGCAGAAGCGCGACCGCGACGAGCGTCGCGATGACCGCGGCGACCGTGGCGATCGTGGCCCGCGCGATCGTGGGGACCGTGGCGATCGTGGCCCGCGCCGGGATCGTGGCCCGCGCCGCGACGACTTCGCACCGGCCTTTGCCGCTGCCGTGGAAGAGGAGAACGACTGATGTCCGACATGAATTCGGGCCCGGCGCGCCGCCCCTTCTTCCGCCGCCGCAAGACCTGCCCGTTCTCCGGTGCCAATGCGCCGAAGATCGATTACAAGGACGTCAAGCTGTTGCAGCGCTTCATCTCCGAGCGCGGCAAGATCGTGCCGAGCCGCATCACCGCCGTCTCGGCGAAGAAGCAGCGTGAACTGGCCAAGGCCATCAAGCGCGCCCGCTTCCTCGGCTTCCTGCCGTTCGTGATCAAGTAAAAGACATTTCGAAGCGCTGCGTCGAACACGCGGCGCTTCGGACAGTCGGCCTGGACGCTGCGCGGTCGTTTCGACCAGCCGGCTCGGCCGCTAGAGCAGGATGCTTTCAGATGGAATCGCCCAGCGATCCATCGATGTGCTGAATCACTGCTCTATCAATAGTTTTGAGCGCTGTTTCAGCTGTCACCTGCTCCCATGCGACAGCATCGCACTCTAGGCTCAGGGCGCCGCAGCCGGCCCACGGAACAGGCTGCCACCCAGTCGGGTTGGGGCGGAAACGCCTCTAACCGCCGTTGTGCGGGACAGCTGGACGATGCGATTGACCCTTTCCTTCCGCACCATCGCCATCGGCGTCGTCGCCGGGCTCGCCTCCGCTCTCCTCATGCTGTCGCCGGCGGGGGGATCGGCGTTGGCCGTGCCGCTGACGGCTGCCGTCGGCCTGCCTCTGGTCATCGTGAGCCTCGGGTGGGGCACTGCCGCCGGCATCGTCGCGGTGGTCGTGGCCAGCGCCGCCACGGCGTTCGGGCATCCGTTGCTGGCCCTCGATTTCGCCGTGTTCTTCGCCCCGCCGGCCGTCGTCGGCAGCCATCTGATCGGTCTTGCCCGTCCGCGTCCGGCGGCGCCAGTCGTCGACCCGGGCATGCCGGCCCCGCCGAAGTCCGATCTCGAATGGTACCCGCTCGGCCGGATGGCGGCGATCGTCGCGCTGATCGCGGCGGCTGCGGCGGTCGGTATCGCCTTTTTCGCCGATTTCAACCCGGCAGCGCTGTCGGCCGAGCAGATCAACGACCTGACGGCGATCTACGCGCAGATGATGAGCGAAGGCGGGCCGGCGCCAACCGCCGACGATCTGGCGGCGATCCGCCAGGGCTTGCCGGTGATGCTGGCGCTGCTGCCGCTGATCTTCACCGCGGTGTGGACGCTGATCGCGCTGATCAACCTCTACCTCGGCGCCTGGATTGCGGCGCGCTCCGACAAACTGGCGCGGCCGTGGGAAGATGTCGCCGGCTTCGAGCCGCCGCTCTGGGCAACGCTGGCGTTCTTCGCCGCTGTCGCGTTTTCTACCTTCGGCGGCACATTCGGGGCGCTCGCCTTGGCACTGGCCGGCGGATTCGCCATGCTGCACCTTCTCGTCGGCCTCGGCGTCGCCCACACGGTGACGCGTGGCTGGGCGCTACGCGTTCCCCTCCTCATCACGATCTACGTGCTGTTCGGCCTGTTCGCGCTGCCACTGCTGGTCATCGGCCTGATCGAGCGTTTCGCCCGGCTCAGAGCCTGGGCCCGAGGTCGCGCCCTCGCTCCCCCTTCCCGCTGACAGACCCCCTCTTCGAAAGGAGCCTCCCATGGAAATTATCTTGCTGGAACGCATTGGCCGCCTTGGCCAAATCGGCGACGTCGTCCGCGTCAAGGACGGCTTTGCCCGCAACTACCTGCTGCCGCGCAACAAGGCTCTCCGGGCCAACAAGGCCAACAGGGAGCGCTTCGAGCTCGAGCGCGTCCAGATCGAGGCCCGCAACCTCGAACTCAAGTCCGAGGCTGCCACCGTCGCCGAGAAGCTCGACGGCCAGAGCTTCATCGTCGTGCGCCAGGCTGGCGAGATGGGCCAGCTCTACGGCTCGGTGTCGAGCCGCGACATCTCCGAACTGATCGTGGCCGCCGGCTTTACCATTTCGCGCACCCAGGTGGTGCTCGATCAGCCGATCAAGACCATCGGCGTCAAGACCGTGGTCATCGCGCTGCATCCGGAAGTCACGGCCAAAGTGTCCGTCAACGTCGCCCGCTCCGCCGACGAGGCCGAGCGCCAGGCCCGCGGCGAGCAGGTGCTCGCCCGCGAAGTCGACACGTTCGAGCGTGAAGTCGGCCCGATCACCGACGAGGAAGGTTACGCCGACGAGGCGTGATCATGGGTTGCGATGCTGCCCCCACCGCACGGACGGGGGCAGCGTCGCATCTGAGAGTTGCGGCGCTCAGACCCGGCACGCAACCGAATGCTTCGCTGTGCCGGTGCTCCGGTCTGCGGCTGCGCGGCTGGGGCACCGATACGGCCTGTTGCCGGGCAGCACTGGCAACCAGGGCCGGGGAGCGATTAGGCGGCGTTGCCGTTTGGTCGGCGGTTCGGTATGGCAGACGGCGTTGTTGCGCAGATTGCGGGCAAGGCCTTTGCGTCCAACGCCGATGGCGCGCGATCGGGCCCGGGGCTTCGACCCGCCTTGGGGGGCTGCGAACGCCTCTCCGTCACAGGCCTGTCTCGGCGAACAGTCGGCTTGAGCGTCGAGCTGCTGCGGACATTTCATTCGGCAGGCGGGCAGCACAACCGGAGCAGGCCGGTCGGATGTGGCCTGAGCCCGGGCACCGGGCCCGGACGCCCGAACCGGTGCGGCGATCAATCCGCTGCTTGCACAAGGGCCGCGCATCAGGCCGATTTCGATCGGCCTGCCAGCGCTTCGGCAATGCGGGCGCAAGTCGCGCCGATAGTCTGCCGCTCCTTCGCCGCGATGGGCACCGGCATCGCTTGATCTGGAACGGTGTTCAGTCACCTGACGCACCACATGTGCTGCACCGAGACGGCCCCCACGCCGAGCGGCGGCCGGTGCGACACGGCATCTACCCTCCGCCGGCTGGCGCCAGCGGCAACACGTCACCCTGGGGCAACCCCGCTCTCCCTGTGGATAGCGAGCATCGCGACCGCCATCGCCTGCTTCTTCATGCCGTCTCGGGGCAAGATGGGTGTTCGCCGGTCGCCGGCCGGGGCAAGCACGCGAGGCAGACAGCTTCATCCGCGCTTTCGCCAGGGTGCTGCCACTACGGCAGCGTGCCGGAAGGCGGCGATGCGGTGCCGGTCTGACTCTAGCCGGTCGCCTGGCTGATCCGTTGGGGGACTTGACGCAAGCCGGACGACCTTTCAAGCGCTAAAGCGGGCTGGGGGAGACGAATGTGCAACTTCCGCCCTCCCGCTCGAGAGCAGGATACCCTCAGATGGAATCGCTGAGGCGAACCATCGATTGGCTGAATCGACGCTCTATTAAAATCCTGGGGCGCCGATCCAGCTGTCGCATGTTCGCATGTGGCAGCGTTGCGCTCTGGCTGATTGATGTCGATCGCGTTCGTGAGCGTCATCCCGAACGGGACTTAACTTGCCGCAATCTATCCCGCCCGCGGGAGGGCGTCATTCCGTCTTGAAGGTCTTGGAACGATGAAATTGCCGGTCCGGCTTTCCGAGGAACAACCGACGTTGCAGCGGCTGTCGCCGCACAACTCCGAAGCCGAGCGGCAGTTGCTGGGCTCGATTCTCGTCAACAACGAGACCTTCTATCGCGTATCCGACTTCCTTGAGGCTCCGCATTTCTTCGTGGAGCCGCATCGCCAGATCTTCGAGAAGCTGTCGCAGCTGATCCAGGCCGGCAAGATCGCCTCGCCGATCACCTTGAAGACCTTCTTCCCGCACGACGCCAAGATTGCCGACCTCGGCGTGATGCAGTACCTGCTGCGGCTTGCCGCCGACGCCACCACCATCATCAACGCCGAGGACTACGGCCGCGTCATCCGCGATCTCGCCATCCGCCGCAACCTGATCCACATCGGCGAGGACATGGTGAACATCGCCTATGACGCGCCGGTCGACATGCCCCCGAGGGCACAGATCGAGGATGCCGAGCGCCGGCTCTATGAACTCGCCGAAAGCGGCCGCTACGACAGCGGCTTCGTCACGTTTGGCGACGCCCTCAAGGGCTCGATCGACATGGCCGCCGCAGCCTTCGCCCGTCAGGGCGGTCTGTCGGGCGTCTCCACCGGCATCGCGAGCCTCGACCGCATGATGGGCGGGCTGCAGCGCTCCGACCTGATCATCCTGGCTGCCCGGCCCGCCATGGGCAAGACGTCGCTCGCCACCAACATCGCCTTCAATATCGCCGCCGCCTTTCGCGCCGAGGAGCAGCCCGACGGCGCCTACAAGACGGTCGACGGCGGTATCGTCGGCTTCTTCAGCCTGGAAATGTCGTCGGAACAGCTGGCAACCCGCATCATCTCCGAGCAGACCGAGATCCCGTCGCACAAGATCCGCCGCGGCGACATCTCGGACATGGAGTTCGAGAAACTGGTTGCCGCCAGCCAGATGATGCAGACCATCCCCCTCTACGTCGACCAGACCGGCGGCATTTCGATCGCCCAGCTTGCCGCCCGCGCCCGCCGGCTGAAACGCCAACGCGGCCTCGACGTGCTGATCGTCGACTACCTGCAACTGCTTGCCGGCTCGTCGAAACGGGCCTCCGAAGGCCGGGTGCAGGAGATCACAGAGATTACCACTGGCCTCAAGGCGCTCTCCAAGGAACTCAACGTCCCCATTCTCGCTCTGTCGCAGTTGTCGCGGCAGGTCGAAAACCGCGACGACAAGCATCCGCAACTCGCCGACTTGCGCGAATCCGGCTCGATCGAACAGGACGCCGACGTCGTCCTGTTCATCTATCGCGAGGAATACTACATCAAGAACAAGGAACCCTCCGAGAAAGGCAGCGATGCCTGGTTCAAATGGGAGGCCGACATGACCCGCGCCAAGGGTGTGGCCGAAGTCATCGTCGGCAAGCAACGCCACGGCCCGACCGGTACGGTCGAGTTGCACTTTGCCGGCGAAGTCACCCGGTTCTCCGACCTCATTCGCGACGATCAGCTGCCAGCGCAGATCGGGTAGGCATGCGCCCCGGCCCACGGTTGCCCGCGCCGGCAGGCAAGCACCGCAGCCGTCGGGCCGAACAGGCTTTCCGGCACGGCATCCGGCTGGAACCAGCGCCACTCGCGAAACTTGTCCGGCTCCGGCAGGCCCGGCTCGGTCGCTGCACCGACCCGCGCCTCCACACAGCCGATGAGACAGACCCTATCCGCGTCCTCCATCACAATGACCGCAACCGGCGTCACATCGTCGAGCGCACCGATCCCGGTCTCCTCGACCGTCTCGCGCCTGGCCGCGGTTTCGAAGCTCTCGCCCCGATCGAGCTTACCACCCGGCAAGCACCAACTGGGCACGGTTCCAGGATAATGCCGCAATCCCAACAGGATCGCCCCGTCCGGCCGGGTAATGACGACGCCGACACCGACGATCGCACCCGCCACGCCACTCAGTTCGCCAACACCCATCTTCGCCGCCATGCGCCATACACCCCGGCCTGAGCAATTCCACGAATCATGCCACCCTCCTTGCAGTATGCTCTCCCGGCGTATTCGCACGCCTCCCGACCTGCCCGTACGTCGCCCGGATCGGTGGTCCAGCCTTCAGCCACCCCGCAGGTCCGCAATAGGCAGGTTGTGGCATTTTCTTCTGTACAAAGCAAGAACGTTCTTGTAGTGTTCCAATATCACCTCGGAGTTTCCATGGCCAAGCGCATGAACCGATTCGTCTGCCAGAACTGTGGTTCGGTCACCGCGCGCTGGGCCGGGCGTTGCGACGGCTGCGGCGAATGGAACACGATCGCCGAAGAGATTGACGGTCCGCCCGGCTCTGTCGGCGGTATCGGTGCCGGACCGCGTACGGCATCCGGGCGAAAGGGACGCGTCATTCCGCTGGTGCCGTTGGAAGGCGACGTCAAGGAGGCGCCGCGCATCCAGTCCGGCCTTGCCGAACTCGACCGGGTGACCGGCGGCGGGTTCGTGCGCGGCTCTGCCATTCTGGTCGGTGGCGAACCGGGGATCGGCAAGTCGACGCTGCTGATCCAGGCCTGCGCAGTCCTGGCGAAGCGCGGCCACCACGTGGTCTACGTCTCCGGCGAGGAGGCGGTCGGCCAGGTACGGCTGCGCGCCGATCGGCTGGGGCTGTCGTCGGCGCCGGTCAAGTTGGCGGCGGAGACAAGCGTCGAGGACATTCTTGCCACACTTTCGGCCGGGCCGACGCCGGCGCTCGTCGTCATCGATTCCATTCAGACTTTGTGGACCGAACTGGCCGAATCCGCCCCGGGCACGGTGACGCAGGTCCGCACGGCGGCCCAGTCGCTGATCCGCTACGCCAAGGCATCCGGCGCAACGGTCGTTCTCGTTGGACACGTGACCAAGGATGGGCAGATTGCCGGCCCGCGCGTGCTGGAGCACATGGTCGACGCCGTTCTCTATTTCGAGGGCGACGGCGCGCGGCAATATCGGCTGCTGCGTGCCGTGAAGAACCGCTTCGGCGCCACCGACGAAATCGGCGTGTTCGAGATGACCGGGCTCGGGCTACAGGAGGTCGCCAATCCCTCAGAGCTGTTTTTGGGCGACCGCGACGGCCGCTCGCCCGGGGCAGCGGTCTTCGCCGGCATGGAAGGCTCTCGCCCGCTGTTGATGGAGATCCAGGCGCTTGTCGCGCCGACCTCGCTCGGTACGCCGCGCCGCGCCGTGGTCGGCTGGGATTCAAGCCGACTGTCGATGATCCTGGCGGTATTGGAGGCGCACTGCGGCGTGCGACTTGGCCAGCACGATGTCTACCTGAACGTCGCCGGCGGCATGCGCATCCAGGAGCCGGCAGCGGACCTGGCGGTTGCGGCCGCACTTGTGTCGTCGTTGAGCGGCGTGCCACTTGCCGTCGACAGCGTTCACTTCGGCGAGATCGGACTGTCCGGCGCGGTCCGCCCGGTGGCGCGCGCCGACCAGCGGATGAAGGAAGCCGAACGACTGGGGTTCAAGGCCGCGGTTGGGCCAGCCGGCAGTCTGGCGGACGGACAGCGAGCCGCGATCGGATTGCCACTGGTGGAGATCGATACGCTTGCCGGTCTCGTTGCCCGCATTGCGGCACGCGCCGACCGGCCGGTCAGGCCGCTGAAGGAGGCGGAGCGCTAGATCGCGACGAGTTTGGCCCCATTTGGGTCCTGAGCTCATGAGCGCTCTTGATATCAAGGAGTTATGGCTGAATTTGCGGCGAAAGCCGCAGGCACCTTTCACCCTGTCGTGCTGAAAATGGTGTTCTGGTGGCTCGGTCCAATCCGAACGACGGGATCGCTATCAGGCTGCGGACTTTCGGACATTCGGCTGCCGACTCGGTGACTCGGCCGGTTCGGAAGGTGCTTCGGCGAGACAAGAGATCGGGCCTGCGTGGTCGGCAGGAGGCTAGAGGCTGCTTGCAGATGGAGTCGCCGAGGCGATCCGTCTGAACGCTGAATCACTGCTCTATGAATAGTTGGAGAAGCGCTGATTCGGCTGTCACATGTCTCCATCTGGCAGCATCGCGCTCTAGATTGGCGAGGCGCAGGCGCCGGTAGCGCCCCCGCTCCGATCGGATGGGGCACTTATGTGGTCGGCGGATGGAGTTTACATTTGCCCAGGCAGAATCGGTTGAGGCCGCGGTGAGCAGTCGGAATGCGACTTGTGTCGGTCGGGCGTCGTCCGCTTCGGTCGGCTCTGTGCCGATGGGTTGCGGCTCGTCGGAACGGCTCTCGCCGGTCGACTTGGCGGACGAACGATCGGGTTCGTCGGCCGGGGGACGATGTCGCGTGTAGCGGGGCGATGGCTGCCATCGTATTTTTCGCCACCATGATGTCGCCGCGCCGGGGTGTTTATGCTATCGAGCAATCGCGTACGCTCGACGTCCGACACGATCGAGCCTTCTGAGAGATCTGACGATGGATTTTATCACGCTTCTCGATGGTATCGTGTTGGCCGTTATTTTGATTTCGGCGATACTGGCGATGTATCGAGGATTCATTCGCGAGATTTTCTCGATTGCGTCCTGGGCCGCCGCGGCCGCGGCAGCGTATTTCTTGTATAAGCCGATCTTGCCGGTTGCCAAGCAATACATCAACAACGACTACGTCGCACTTGGCGTGACTGTCGGGGTGATCTTTCTCGCCGTGTTGATTGTGGTGAGCTACATCACCATGAAGATTTCCGACTTCGTGCTCGATTCGTCCTTCGGGGCGCTCGACCGCTCCGCCGGCTTCCTGTTCGGCGCGGCGCGCGGGCTGCTTCTCCTCGTCGTGGCGATGATGTTCTTCAACTGGTTCGTTCCGGAGGGGCAGCAGCCGAAGTGGGTGTCGGCATCGAAGTCGAAGCCGGTGCTGAAATATCTTGGAGACAAGCTCGAGGCGGCCTTGCCGCCCGACCTGGCCGAGACCGTGCTCGCCAAGATCCGCAAGAAGGGACCCGACAATTCGGTTCCGCAGGAGCCGGATCACGAGCAGAGCGTGCAGCAACCGCAGCCGCGCACGGAGGCCGAGCCGGCCTACCGGACCAGCCAGCAGAAGTCGCTCGATCAGCTGATCACCGGCAGCGCCCGCACTCCTTGACGCGCGAGCCCTTGCAAAACCGCGGCGGCCGACTATGTCGGCCGCTGAAGCTATTCATCAGGAGATGCGGGCGTTGACAGAGGTCTTGGCCGGACGGCCGTTCGATGCGGACGATCATTTCCACGAGGAATGCGGCGTCGTCGGCGTATTTGGACACCCGCAGGCTGCCGCACTCACCGCCCTCGGCCTGCACGCCTTGCAGCATCGCGGCCAGGAAGCCGCCGGTATCGTTTCCTTCGACGGCCAGCAGTTCCATGTCGAGCGCCATCTCGGCCTCGTCGGCGACAATTTCGGCAAGGCTGGCCCGGTCGACCGGCTTGCCGGCACACGGGCCATCGGGCATACCCGCTATGCGACGACCGGCGGTCAGATCCTGCGCAACGTGCAGCCGATGTTCGCCGAGTTCCACGGCGGCGGCTTTGCGGTCGCCCATAACGGCAACCTGACCAACGCGCTTACCTTGCAGCGCGAGTTGCAGAAGCGCGGCTCGATCTTCCAGTCCACCTCCGATACCGAAACGGTCATTCACCTGACCGCCACATCGACGCAGCCGACACTCGTCGACCGCTTCATCGACGCGCTGCGGCGCATCGAAGGCGCCTATGCCTTCGTTGCCTTGTCCGAGAAGAAGCTCATCGGCGTGCGTGATCCGCTCGGCGTTCGCCCACTCATTCTCGGCGCCGTCGACGGCGCACCGGTCCTTGCGTCCGAAACCGTGGCGCTCGACATCATCGGCGGCCGGGTCATCCGCGAAGTCGAGCCCGGCGAGATGGTGGTCATCACCGAAGAGGGGATCGAATCGCTCAAACCCTTCGCGCCGACCAGCTCCCGCTTCTGCATCTTCGAATACGTCTATTTCGCCCGGCCGGACTCGCTCATCGGTGGCACCAGCGTCTATTCCGTGAGGAAGCGCATCGGCGTCGAACTGGCGCGCGAGGCGCCGGCGTCGGCCGACGTGGTGATCCCGGTGCCCGATTCCGGCACGCCGGCGGCGATGGGCTATGCCGAGGCGGCCGGCATTCCGTTCGATCTCGGCATCATCCGCAACCATTACATCGGCCGCACCTTCATCCAGCCGACCGACGCCATCCGCCACATGGGCGTGAGGCTGAAGCACAACCCCAACCGCGCGGTGATCGAGGGCAAGCGTGTCGTGCTGGTCGACGATTCGATCGTGCGCGGCACGACGTCGCAAAAGATCGTGCAGATGGTCAGGGATGCCGGCGCGACCGAGGTGCATATGCGCGTCGCTTCGCCGCCAACCACCGATCCCTGTTTCTACGGCGTCGATACGCCGGAGAAGTCGAAGCTGATCGCCTCGCGCATGTCGGTCGCCGAACTCGGCCGCTACATCAATGTCGACAGCCTGGCGTTTCTGACGATCGACGGCCTCTACCGCGCCGTCGGCGCCCCCGGCCGCGACAAGACGGTGCCGCGCTACTGCGACGCCTGTTTCACCGGCGAATATCCGACGTCGCTGACCGACCGCTCGCTCGCCTCGTCGCTGCGCACTATCGATCTTCTGTCCGAGGCCGAGGGATGAGTGCGACGGAAGCAACTGCGGCTGCCAGCGACAAGCCGTTCATCGGCACCATTGCTGTCGTGACCGGCGCATCGCGTGGCATCGGCTATGCTGTGGCACGCGAGTTGGCACGGGCGGGGAGCCACGTGGTCGCGCTGGCCCGCACGCAAGGTGGCCTGGAGGAACTCGACGACGAGATCCGGGCATACGGTGGCAGCGCGACGCTGGTGCCGGTCGACCTCAGGGATTTCGATGCGATCGACCGGCTCGGCGCTGCGCTGTACGAGCGCTGGGGCCGGCTCGACCTTCTGGTCGGCAATGCGGGTGTGCTGGGGCCGATCTCGCCCCTTGGCCATGTGGCGCCGAAGGACTGGGACGAGGTGATGGCGGTCAATATCTCGGCCAATTGGCGGCTGTTGCGCTCGCTCGATCCGTTGCTCAGGGCGGCGCCGGCCGGACGCGCGCTGTTCGTCACCTCCTCGCGCAACCGGCACGCCTTCTGGGGGCCGTATTCGGTGTCGAAGGCGGCGCTGGAAGCGCTCGTCGTCACCTATGCCAAGGAAGTGGCGATCACGCCGGTGAGGGCCAATCTGTTCAATCCCGGTCCGATCCGCACCGCGATGCGCGCGCGGGCATTCCCCGGCGAGAATCCGGACACGCTGCAAAGCCCGGATGTGCTGATCCCGGCGATGTTTGCCGCGCTGTCGCCGGAGTTGACCGAGACCGGCCGGGTGTACGACTTCCCGACGGGGGGCTGGCGGGACTGACGGCGGAACGAAGCGAGCCTGCTCGGGCTCGAGCATCGGACCGGGAAGTGGAAACCGGTTCTGGGTCGATTCCGATGCTCGAACACAAGGATAGAGCGCCAGGCCGTTTCCCACTGGCCGGCTGCCGTTCAAGAGCGCGATACTGTCACATGGAACCATGTGACAGCTGAATCAGCGCTTCTCCAACTATTCATAGAGCAGTGATTCAGCACATCGATGGATCATCCTCCAGATTCCATCTGAAAGTATCCTGCTCTACCGTGCATTCTTGTCGTGGTACGGATTCTCGCTGCCGCCCCTGAGCGTCAGGCGGATGGGGATGCCGGCGAGCCCGAAGCGTTCGCGAATGTCGTTGGTCAGATAGCGGACGTAGGCTTCCGGCACGGCTTCCGGGCGCGAGCAGAACACGATGATATGCGGCGGGCGCGACTTCGCCTGCGTCGCATATCGAATCTTGACGCGACGGCCGGAAACCGCCGGCGGCGGATGCCTGTCGACGACGGTGGCGAGCCAGCGGTTCAGTTGCGCCGTCGAGATGCGCTGGTTCCACAGCCCATCGGCGGCGACGGCGGCCTCCATCAACTTGTCGAGGCCCTCGCCCATCAGGCCGGACATGCGGACCATGGTGACACCGCGGATCTGCGGCAGCAGCCGGTCGCATTCCGCGCGCAGATCAGCCCAGGTCTTGGCGGTATCCTCAACCAGATCCCACTTGTTGACGCCGATGACGATGGCGCGGCCTTCGTTGGCGACGAGATCGGCGATGTGCAGATCCTGCTTCTCGAACGGCTGAGTGGCGTCGATGAGCAGCACCACCGTCTCGGCGAAACGGATGGCGCGCAACGCATCGGCGACCGACAGCTTCTCCAGCTTTTCCTGCACGCGCGACTTGCGCCGCATGCCGGCTGTATCGAACAGCTTGACCGGACGCCCGCGCCATTGCCAGTCGACGGAAATGGAGTCGCGGGTGATGCCGGCTTCCGGGCCGGTCAGCAGCCTGTCCTCGTCGATCATGCGGTTGATCAGCGTCGACTTGCCGGCGTTCGGTCGGCCGACGATGCAGATCCTGAGCGGCCGGGTCGGGTCGGGTTCGCCGCCATCCGCGGCCGCCCCATCCTCGTCCGCTTCGGTCGCGGGCTCGGCCTCGTCTTCCGGCGGTTCGTCGACGAAGGGAAGCAGCGCAGAGTAAAGATCGGCCAAGCCCTCGCCATGCTCGGCGGAAATCGGCACGGGATCGCCGACGCCGAGCGAATAGGCTTCGAGCGCACCATCGGAGCCGAGCCGCCCCTCCGCCTTGTTGGCGACCAGGATCACCGGCCGGCCCGAGCGGCGGATGACCTCGGCGAAATGCGCATCCGCCGGGATCGGGCCGGAGCGCGCATCGATGAGGAACAGGACGACGTCGGCCGAGCGGATCGCCTCCTCGGTCTGATTGCGCATGCGCCCGGTCAGGCTCTCCTCGGCGGATTCCTCCAGCCCAGCCGTGTCGACGACCGTGAACGTCAGGTCGCCAAGTCGCGCTTCGCCCTCGCGCCGGTCGCGCGTGACGCCGGGCGTGTCGTCGACCAGCGCCAGGCGCTTGCCGACGAGGCGGTTGAAGAGAGTGGATTTGCCGACATTCGGTCGGCCGACGAGCGCAACGGTGGCGAGCATGGCCATCAGTCGTAGGCAGCGAGTGTGCCGGTGGCCGACAACGTAACCATATGGCCGTTGGCGACAATCGGCGCGGTGACGCGCAATTCGTGGCCGTCACCCTTGGTCATGGTCACCCGCCCCGACGTCGGGTCGACGGCGAGCATGCCGCCCTCGTTCGACACCAGCCAGAGCGAGCCGCCGGCCAGCAACGGGCCAGCCCAATGCGTCGCCTTGTGCTTGGTGCGGTTGACCGGAAGATGACTCGACCACACGGTCTCGCCGGACTTGCGGTCGATTGCCAGCAGGTTGTCGTCGAGGTCGACGATGAAGACGGCGTTGCCGGCGACCGCAGGCGTGTGGGCCGAACCGACGCCGATATCCCACAACTTCAGGCCGGTCTTGAGATTGAACGCAGCGGTGCGACTGCCGATGCCGGTGGCATAGACGACGCCATCGTCGATGACCGGGCTGGCAGTGATGTCGGAAAGACCGGTGACAGCGAAGTTGCGGCTGGCGCGCGCCATCTGCTCGGACCAGAGGCCGTTGCCGGTCTTGATGTCGATGGCATCGAGTTCGCCCGACGAGAACGGCACCACGACGATGCCGCCCGAAACGGCGGGATTGGACGCACCGAGCAGGCCGCCGACCTCGGGTACGCCGCGGAAGTTCCAGACGTCGGTGCCGTCGGCAGCATTCAGCGCGTACAGGACATTGCCCTCGGACCCGAGATAGAGCTTGCCATCGGCGACCGCCGGAGCGCTGCGGCCGGGCTTGTCGAGCTTCCTCGACCAGACGGTGGCGCCCGTGGCGGCATCGAGCGCCGCGACCACGCCGTAGCCGGTCGAGACATAGACGCGCGGACCATCTGTGGCAACGCCGCCGCCGGGCGCAATGGCGCCGATGCCTTCGGGCCGCAAGTTGACCTTCCACAATCCCGTGCCGTTGTCGGCACTATGGGCCGAAACATTGCCGTTCGGATCGTAAACGAAAATGCGGCCGTCGGCGGAGACCGGCCGCGCCGAGATGCGCACGCTGTCGCGGGTGAAATCGCCTGCGCCCACCTCGCCGGCCTTGGTTGCCCAAATACGCGTGCCGCCGGTGCCATTGAGCGCGACATTGCCGGGATTGTTGGCGGCTGGGCCGGCGGCCTGCCCCCAATTGCCGATGGGGCGCGGTGCCGAGATGGCGACCGACTTACCCTTGGCCACCTGCGTTGCCGCCGATTCGTCGAGTACCGGATGGCGCTCGCCCTGCAACTTCTTCTTGTTTTCGCCGAACGGGTTGATCGCGGCGACCGCGTCCTGGAAATCGTCGGTGGACGTGCATGCGCCAAGCGCCATGAGCACGAGGAGGCCGGCGATCGGGCGCAGAACCGCCGCTCGGGCACGGCGTTTGCGGTGTGCAGTCGTAGCAGGCGCAATCGACATCATTCGGCCTTCGTTGCCGGAGGAACAGGAGCGGCCGGGGCGGTCGCCTCCGGGGCCGGGGCCGGGACTGCCGGAGTCGGCGTTGGCGCCGGCGTTTCAGCAGCCGGGGCGGCTGGTGTGGCAGGCGCCGGTTCCGGCGTGGCAGGCGTCGACGCGGCCGGCGTGGCAGGCGCGGATTCAGGCGTGGCGGCCGCCGGCGCGGGTGCAGCGGCGGGGGCCGGAACCTCGGCGCCGGCAGCCGGTACGGCAACGTCCTTCTTGGTCTGTGCGGCGATCAGCGCACTCAACACCGTGGTGCGGCGGGTGATATCCGGCGGGGTTTCCTGGTCGCTCTCGATTTCCTGCAGGCGCTTCTTGGCGGCGTCGATGTCGCCGGCCTTCCAGGCGGCGACCGCCAGGATCTCGCGAGCGGCATGGCGCCAGGGGTTGCCCGCGGTAACGAGCGGGGCGAGGCGGCGCTCGATGGCTGCCCTGTCCTCGAGGTCAAGCGCCAGATAGGCGGCCCTGAGCGCGGCGATCCCTTGCAGCGCCGGTGGAATCGACTTGTCCTTGGCGACGGCGTCGAAAGCGGCGAGCGCACCGGCCTGATCGCCGGCAAGGCTCAATTCGCCGGCAGCACGCAGCCGAGCGATCGGCGCATAGCCGCTCGATTGCTTGGCCAGCGTCTCGAGTGCCGTCTCGGCGCCCTTGTAGTCGCCCTTGTCGGACAGCTCGATCGCAGCGAGATACTTGTCGCCGGCGGCACGGGCGACGCTCTCCTGCCAATATTCCCAACCGCGCCATCCGGCGACACCGACGACGATCAGAACCGCGACCGCGATGACCAGACCGCTGTATTTCTCCCAGAGCTTGCGCAACTGATCGCTGCGCAGTTCCTCGTCGACTTCATTGAAGATATCCGCCATCGATTCCTGCCCGCTCAGGGCCTCCGTCTTGCCGTCGTCCGCCTCAGTCGCGGCGCGGGGACAAGCCTTGCCGCACTTTCGTCCGCGCCGTCAACCCTGTCGCGGCTTTGCCGAGGTCGCGCACCTTATCGGTTCGTCGAGCCGGCCGCAAACCACGGCGACGAACGGCGTTGGCACGCTGGGTGACAGCCAATTGGCCCGATTTCGTGGCAGACGCCTTACATCGGCCCGATCAGCGGGACGCCGATGAGCAGCAAGTGGCCGCGCCACAGCATCAGCCCATAGAGGACGAGGCCGGCGATGACCGCCACCCAGTCGCCGGTGGTGAACACCGCGACCGGAGCGGGGTTCGGCGCGCCGCGGCGTTTCAGCGAGATGCGGTCGGCGACGCCCCAGACGAGGAAGGCGCCGAACAGCAGCACATCCATCAACGTGCCGTTCGACAACAGATGCGCGAAGGCCCAGACCTTCACCGCGGTGATCATCGGATGCTTGACCGTCGAGCGGATGCGGCCGGGCACATAGGCGGCGATCAGCAGCGGAAATACCGGAAGCATCAGCAGGAAGGTGATGTGGCGGGTCCAGGCCGGCGGCGTCCACAGCACCGTTATGCCACCGGCGGCGCGCGCCGCACCGACGCCCCAGACGATGAGGACGAGGCCAATCAACGAAAGGATGCCGACGACGGCCTTGGTGCCGGGATCACCGATGCGGCCGGCGATCGCCGCGCGCCCGCCCGGTATGATCGACAGGCTGTGGACAGCGAAAAAGATTACGAGACCGATCAACAGGATCAGCATGGCGGCAACCTTTCGGCAAGGCAGTTCGGACCGGTTAACGGATCCTTTGTGTCGCATTCTCCCGCCCCGGCCGCAAGGGACGAGGTGCGGTCAGCGGAAGAGAACGGCGTTTCCTCCGGACGGCGCATTTCCCGCTGCCGAGGCGAAAGCGCCGATGCGGCAGTAGCGGGATAGCAGCGCCCGCGCGCCAAACGGCGCAGCACCGGACCCCGCCGCCGGTGTCGCCGAGGCCAAGTGCTGCCCCCTCGACATCGGCGCCGCGAGGGCCTACGAGCCTGCAGGGCCATGCCCGCTGCCGGCTGGCGAGAGCCGGCAGGAGACGCGGAGATTGGAGCATGCTGGGAAACGGATCGACGCGCCGGCAGGCGCTGAAGGCGCTCGGCGGAATTGGCGCCGGTCTCGGCGCCGGATTGGGCCTCGGCATCGCCGGCTTCGGCAGCGCACGCGCCGGAACGCCGGTCAACATGGGCGTCTTGAGGCTGGCGAGCCATGCCCCGAGCTATATCGCGGTCGAGCGCGGCTATTTCGCCGCCGAAGGGCTCGACGTTGCGATGAGGTTCTTTGAGGCCGCCCAGCCGATGGCAGTCGCCATTGCCGCGGGCGACGTCGACTACGGCGCGACCGCGCTCTCGGGCGCGCTGATCAACCTCGCCGACAAGGGCGCCATCAAGGTGATCGGCGGCGCGCTCAAGGAAGAGAAGGGCATCACCGGCTCGCTGATCCTCGCCTCCGGCAAAGCCTATGCGGCCGGGCTGACCGCGCCGGCGAAACTCCCCGGTCATTCCTTCGGCATCACCACCGCCGGCTCCTCGTTCCACTACATGGCCTACAAGATCGCCGAGGCGAACCACTTTCCGCTCGCCCAAGTGACGCTGAAACCGCTGCAGAAACTCGGCGCCGTCGTCGCGGCCATGACGTCGGGCCAGATCGATGCCTGGGCGGTGCAGGCGAACGTCGCCAAGAAGCTGACGACCGAGGGCGGCGCCATGAAGATCGGCCTCGTCTCCGAGGTGGCGCCCGACTACCAAGTCACTGTCCTGTTCGCCTCGGCCAGGAACGCGACTCAGGAACGCGACAAGACCGAACGCTTCATCCGCGCCTATGCCAAGGCGATCGACGACTACAACGCCGCCTTCGTCGACAAGACCTCCGGCGCCGATGAGGTGAAGGCACTGGCGGCGATCGTGCACAAGTACCTCGATCCCGACACGCCGGCCGACGTCGCCTTCGCCGACTTGACCGACGGCGCCATGCGCATCTCCAAGGGGCTCGCCATGTCGATGGCCTCGCTCACCGACCAGCTCAATTGGTTCAAGGCGGAGAAGATGGTGAAGGATACGATCACCCCCGAACTGCTGTTCGACACCTCCTACGTCAAGACGCTGTGAGCCAAGCAGGATGATGTCAGATGGAACTGCATTTGCGATCCATCCGACATCTCAATCACTGCTCTATCAGTAATTTAGAGCGTTGATTCAGCTGTCACATGTTGCAATGTGACAGCATCGCATTCTAGCGCTGACGCGGTCTGCCGGGATCTGACATGCAGCTCGAATTGTCCGCCATCGGCCACGCCTACGGCCCGGTCGAGGTGCTGGCCGACATCAACCTCACCGTACCGGCCGGACGCATCGTCTGCCTGGTCGGCCCGTCCGGCTGCGGCAAGTCGACGCTTCTGCGCATCGTCGGCGGGCTTGAGCGGCCTGACCGCGGCGAGGTGCTGCAGGCGGGCGACCCGCCGCCGGGCTGCCTCAATCCCCTGACCTACGTGTTCCAGCATTTCGCGCTCTTACCGTGGCGCACGGTCGAAGGCAACATCCGCCTGGTGCTCGAACACCATCGCCTCAGCGTGCAGGAGCGGCACGAGATCGTCGACGACGTGCTTGCCCGCACGCGATTGACCGACTTTCGCCAGGCCTGGCCGCGGCAGCTGTCCGGCGGCATGCGCCAGCGCGTCGCGCTCGCCCGGGCACTCGCCGTCCGACCGGCTGTGATGCTGCTCGACGAACCGCTTTCCGCCCTCGACAGCCAGACGCGCGAACTGCTGATGGACGATCTGGCGAACTTGTGGACCCGCGCGCCGTTCACCGCCATCTACGTCACGCATAACCTCGACGAGGCCGTGCGTCTCGGTCACCGCATCGTGGTGTTGTCGCGCCGGCCGGGCCGGATCCGCGCCATCCTCGACATCGATACTCCGATCTGCGAACGGGCGCGCGCCGGCATCGAACTTGCGGCCCGTCAGGCCGAACTATGGGACATGATGCGCGCCGAGGCCGAAGCCGCCGATCGGGAACTTGCCGATGGCTGATGTCGTCCACACTCCCGCCCAGCTTCAACCCAAGTCTTCCGCCCAGCTTCCGCCCAAGCCGACGAAACCGGTCGCCTTCCGCGGCGGCGGTTTCGCGCCGAGGCCGATCCGCCATGTCGCCCCGTTGCTGTTTCTCGTGCTGCTGGCGCTCGCCGAAGCCGGCACGCGAACGGGCGTCATCTCCAACCTCACCCTGCCGCGCCCCTCCGCCGTCGCGGTGACGCTCTACGATCTCGCCGCTTCGGGAGCGCTGTGGCAGCACCTCATTCCGTCGCTGCGCCGTCTCGGCGTCGGCATCGCGCTGGGGCTCACGGCCGGCGTCGGGCTCGGCGTGCTGATCGGCCTGTTCAGCCTGATCCGTGCCGGACTGGTCCCGCTGGTCGCCGCGCTGTTCCCGATCCCAAAGATCGCGCTGTTGCCGCTGTTCGTCATCTGGTTCGGCATCGACGAGACGTCGAAATACGCGCTGATCGCTTTCGGCACCTTCACGCCCATGGTGGTCGCCACCTACGGCGCCGTCGACAATGTCGACCGTACGCTCATCCGCATGGGCCAGTCGTTCGGGCTCGGCTGGTGGTCGATCGTCATGAAGATCGTGCTGCCCGGCGCCTTCCCCGCCATCCTCTCCGGCATGCGGGTGGCGATCGCCATCGGCATCATCCTCTTGGTCGCGGCCGAAATGCTCGGAGCGGAATACGGCATCGGCGCCTATATCCTGACCGCCGGCTCGCTGTACGACCTGGAAAAGCTGTTTGCCGGCGTGTCGATCCTGTCGATCCTCGGCCTCATCCTGAACTTCGTCATCTCCCGCATCGAACGCGCCACCCTCGACTGGCGATGACGTCCGATCTCAGTCGAGACGCGCGAAGGCTTCCGCCAGCGCCAGCTCGTCCGGCGTATTGACGTTGAAGAACGGATCGGGTTCGCCGGAGAAGGCGACTTCGGCGACTGCAACCTGCCGCAGCCAGGCTTCCACCCGGCGGGCCGTTCCCGAGCGCAGGTCGGCTTCGAGCCGATCGGCGAACGTCACCGGCACCAGCGCCACCACCGGATGCACACGGCCGTCCGAGACCGCGAGCGCGATCTCCGCCCCGGTTTCGGCGAGCGCCCCCGCCAAACGCCCGGCGAGATCTTGGGGCAGGAACGGCGTATCGGCCGCCACCGTCAGCACATGGGTGATCGCCGGCCCTGCCGCTTCCGCATGGCGCAAGCCCGCGAGCAGACCGGCGAGCGGTCCGGGCTGGCCGGGCAGCGAGTCGGTCACGACGTCCAAGCCGAATGGCCGAAAGCGCAGCGGATCGCCGTTGGCATTGAGAATCAGCCGGCCGACCTGGGGCTTGAGCCGGTCGACGACATGGTCGAGCAGCGTGCGGCCGCGGAGCGGCGACAGGCACTTGTCGCCGCCGCCCATGCGCCGCGATTGCCCGCCGGCCAGGATGACGCCGAGGATCGCCGCCCGGTCGATGGCACCGCTCACGGCTTCTCCAGCCGGGCGATGAGGCTCGAGGTGTCCCAGCGCCGGCCGCCCTGCTCCTGCACGTCGCCATAGAACTGGTCGACGAGGGCGGTGACCGGCAGGTGGGCGCCGTTGCGGCTGGCCTCGGCGAGGCAGATGCCGAGGTCCTTGCGCATCCAGTCGACGGCAAAGCCGAAATCGAACTTGCCGGCCGCCATGGTCATGGCGCGGTTTTCCATCTGCCAGGACTGCGCCGCACCCTTGGAAATCGTGTCGATCACCGCCTCGACGTCAAGGCCGGCCCGCTTGGCGAAATGCACGCCCTCGGAAAGCGCCTGGACCAGGCCGGCGATGCAGATCTGGTTGACCATCTTGGTCAACTGTCCGGCCCCCGACGGCCCGAGCAGGCGGACCATGCGGGAAAACGAGCGGATCACCGGTTCAGCCAACGCGTAAGCGTCCGCATCGCCGCCGACCATCACCGTCAGCACGCCGTTCTCGGCCCCGGCCTGGCCGCCGGAGACCGGCGCATCGAGAAACTGCAAACCGTGGCCGACAGCAATGCCGCAGAGCTCGCGCGCCACGCTGGCCGAGGCGGTGGTGTGATCGACGAAGATCGCGCCCGGCTTCATCGCCGGGAAGGCGCCGGCCGGGCCGAGGGTAATATGGCGCAGATCGTCGTCGTTGCCGACGCAGGCGAAGACGAAATCCGCCTCGTGCACGGCGGCGGCCGGCGTCGGGCCGAAATGACCGCCGTTTGCGGCGACCCAGGCTTCCGCCTTCTCAGCGGTGCGATTGTAGACGGTTAGCTGATGTCCGCCGCGGTCGCTGAGATGCCGCGCCATCGGCGAGCCCATCACGCCCAGGCCGAGAAATGCCACTTTCGCCATGTTCGCCTCTTCAAGCTGTCGTCGGGACCGCGGCGACCGATCGAACCGCCGGCGCGAGTCCGCCCGGCGAGGATTTAGCCGATGCCGACGCGCCTGTCAGCTGTTCGCGGCGCAGCAGTGGTCAGTAAAGCGCGAAAGGCAGGAAGCGCGCGTTCAGCCGCTCGTAGCTGCCGTCGCGCATCACCTCGGCGCGCGCCTTGTTGAGGAGAAGCCGCAGGTCGTTGTCCTCGCGCCGGACGGCAATGGCGGCGCCGTCGCCGAAATACTTGACCTGTTTGATTTCGCCGCCGACGAAGCGGCAGCAGCTATGGCCGCGGCCCTTGTCGATCCATTGGTAGAGCGCCACCGGATCGGCGAGGACGGCATCGAGCCTGCCCGCCGCCAGTTGCCCGGTGACGTCATCGGCGGCGACATAGAGCTTCACGTTGACGCCTTTCGGCGCGTAGACCTCGTCGAGAAACGTCGCGTAGACGCTGCCGAGCTGCGCTCCGATGGTGCGGCGCTTCAGTGCATCCGGGCTCGTATCGGAAATGGCGCTGGCGCGCGCGGCGACGAACCGGGGATAGAGCGAGTAGGTGCGGTCGGTGAAGTCGACCCGCTTGCGGCGCTCCTCGGTCACCGTCAGGCCGGCGACCGCATCGACCTTCTTGGCGAGCAGTTCCGAGATCTGCGCCTCGCCGTCGAGCCGGACGAATTCGCAGGTCGCGCTGAGGCGCTCGCACAGGAGCTTTGCCAGGTCGACGTCGAAGCCCTGCAGATCGCCCTTGGCGTCACGGTAATTGAAGGGCGGATGCGTGCCTTCGACGGCAAAGCGGATGAGCTTCCATTCCCGCTCCTTCGGTGCCGGCGCGGCAAGCCCGGCGCCGACGCAGACGAGGCACAGGGCGGCGGCAAGCAACACTCTGAACATGTCGTCCTTTCCTCGCCGCGAAGCCCCGACGCCCGGTCAGGACAGGCCCTTGTCGGTGACCTTGTCGACAGTGACGAATCCCAGCGGCAGCGCCGTTGTATACTTGATCTGCTCCATGGCGAAGGAGGAGGATACGTCGGAGATATCAATCTTGGCGATGAGTTTCTTGTAGAAGGTGTCATAAGCCTCGATATCGGAGACGACGACGCGCAGCAGGTAGTCCACCTGGCCGGCCATGCGGTAGAATTCCACCACCTCCGGCATCTGCGACACGATCTCGGCAAAACGCTTCAGCCAATCCTCGGAATGCTGGCTGGTGGTGACGGCGACGAAGGCGGTGACCTTGGCGTTGACCAGCCGCGGGTCGAGCACTGCGACGCGGCGCATGATGACGCCGTCCTCTTCGAGCTTTTGGATGCGGCGCCAGCACGGGGTGGTGGACAGGCCGACCCGCCGGCCGATCTCGGCCACCGGGACTGTGCAGTCCTCCTGCAGGATTTGCAGGATCTTGCGGTCAATGCGGTCGATCATGTCGCACTCCTCGGAGCGGGCGCACAGCGGTTGCGCCCGAACGGCTGATATGAGAATTATTTTCTACCGGCTAGGTAATATCGCCAGCAAACTCGCAACAATTTTGCACATTTGCGGCGAATTAGCAAATTCGTCCGCACATCGGCTCAATCTTGCAGCAGTTGCGCAACCTCGTTCCGCAGCACCGGCAGGACGTCGGCTTCGAACCAGGGATGGCGCTTCAGCCAGCCGGTATTGCGCCAGGACGGATGCGGCAACGGCAGCACGCGCGGACGCCGCGGGTCCGCCCAGATGCGGCGCCAATCGGCAACCGAAGAGGTGAGGTCGCGGAACTCGCTCCCCAGATGCCAGCGCTGTGCATAGAGGCCGATGGCGACGACCAGCTCGATCTGCGGCATCAGCTCGAGCAGGCTGGCCCGCCAGGCGGGGGCACATTCGGGCCGCGGCGGCAGATCGCTGCCCTTGGCATCCTGGCCGGGAAAGCAGAACCCCATCGGCAGGATGGCGACGCGGGCGTCGTCGTAGAAGATCTCCGGCCCGATGCCGAGCCAGGATCTCAGCCGGTCGCCGGACGGATCGGTGAAGGGCACGCCGCTCAGATGCACTTTCGTCCCCGGCGCCTGGCCGGCGATCAGGATCTTCGCCGTTGCCGACGGGCGAAGGACCGGGCGCGGCTGGTGCGGCAGCGGCGCCTTCAGCGGCCGGTCGAGGCAGATCCGGCAGGCGCGCACGGAGGCGGCAAGCGTGGCAAGACGATCGTCGGTCTGATGCATGGCTCGGCGGGGCTGGACGGCGAAGGGAATGGCAACCACCTCAGCATATTAACCTAATCCGCAAATGGTTAATTAAGGACGCGGGCCTAGGCTCGGATGGTCGATGGGTGCCCGTTCGCGTCCGAAAAGCGCCGTTCGCACAAGCGGCCGGCTGGGGCGCCGGACGCACTCCGGTGTTCGTGGCACGCAAATCGTGTCGCAGACCGGCTGCCAGAGCGCGGAAAGGCGCATTCGACGGCCCGCGACAGGGTCTTGGGACATGGGGGCCAGGATGGAACCCCGGGAAGACGCGCCCGGGGCTGCCGTTCCTGATCGGGGTGGGGCATCCGCATGAGCGAGCGCACACGCGCTGCCGGCGCCGCAGAGAAGATACCGAAGAAACGCGCCGCCGAGCGGAAGCGCGATGTGTCGCGCACGGTCAAATCGTTGCGCGAGCAGTTGACCGCCACCAACGGCGTCCCTCTGCCCTTCCAGCATGAATTGCTGCTCAGCCACGCCCGCAGCCAGTATGCGGCCATCTACGTGCGGCCGCTGCTCATCGCCCTGATGGCGGTGGCGGCGGTGCTGTGGACCAACCGGACGCTCATCGGAGTATGGGCGCTCGTCGCCATCACGGCTCATATTACCGGCGCGTTCTTCTACAAGCGGCTGATCGGCGCCGATCCCGCCACCGTCTCGGTCGTCGGTTGGCGCCGTCGGCTGGTGTTCCTCGATTTCGTCACCGGCCTGACGCTCGGGCTGTTGTTCGCGCTGCCGTCCGATCCGAATGTCGCCACCGACGTGTTCCAGTTCTCCGCGATGCTGATCCTCATCGCGGTCGCCTCGATGCTGTCCTCCAACGTGCCGGGCGCGATGATTGCCGGCACCATGCCGATCACGTTGACGGTCGCCATCGAATTCAGCCTGAAGTCGATTTCGCACCCGCAAGCGGCCGACCATCTCCTCGTTCTGGCCGGCATGGCGACGACGGTCGAAGCCTTCTTCATCCTGCTCGGCTACCGGCTCTACCATGCCAATCTCATGCAGATCGAGGCCAAGGCGGAAAAGGACGAGCTGATCAACGAGTTGGAAGAGGCCAACAACCTGTCCGACGACAGCCGGCGCCGGGCCGAAGAAGCCAATCTCGCCAAGAGCCGGTTCCTCGCCACCATGAGCCACGAACTCAGGACGCCGCTCAACGCCATCCTCGGCTTTTCCGAGGTGATGCAGAACGAGCTTCTGGGCCCGCTCGACAACGTCACCTACAAGGGTTACGTCACCGATATTCACGAGTCCGGCCAGCATCTCCTCAATCTCATCAACGAGATCCTCGATCTCTCCCGCATCGAGGCCGGCCGTCACGAGTTGAATGAAGAGGCGGTGACGCTGCCCTATATCGTCGAGGACTGCGCGCACATGATGAACCTCAGGGCGCGCAACAAGGGCGTGACCCTGGTCGAGCAATATGAAGACAACATGCCGAAGATCTGGGCCGACGAACGCGCGGTGCGCCAGATCACCCTCAACCTCATGTCGAACGCGGTGAAATTCACCCCGGCGGGTGGCACGATCGTCATCAAGGTCGGCTGGACGGCCGGCGGCGGGCAATATGTCTCGGTCAGGGACACCGGCCCGGGCATCGCCGAGGAGGAAATCCCAACGGTTCTCGCCGCCTTCGGCCAGGGTCAGGCGGCAATCAAGTCGGCCGAACAGGGGACCGGACTCGGCCTGTCGATCGTGCAGGCGCTGGTCGCCATGCACGGCGGCACGTTCGACTTGAAATCGAAGCTCGGTCAGGGCACCGAGGTGACCTTCACCATCCCCAAGGCCCGGGTGATGGAGATCATGCCGGCAATCAACGAGCGGCCGCGGCGCCGGCCCGGCGCGCCCACGACCCTGCCGGTCGCTTCGCGCCAGATGCTCGAAGACATGCAGCGGCAGGCAAGCAAGCGCGCCTGAACGGCGAGCCTCGATCGCTGCTGCCGGCGAGCAACGGAATCAAGGCGCTAATTGCCGGATACGTCCAATTGGACTCGCTGCGACAATTGAACTGCAAGTATTTTACTCTATCTAAGCTGAACAGGCACTGATCCAGCTGCCACGCGGTTTCACGCGACAGCGAAACGAGCGCCCTTTGATCCGCCACGAATAGTGGGGTCGCCAAATCGCCATTTCCCCGATTTAGCCTTGAGAGTTTGGGAGTCCGCGTGGCAGGTCAGCCATCGGCAAATCCCAGTGAAAGGAGTGAATCCATGTCCATTCGCCGCATTTTGATCACCTCCGTCGCCGCCGTCGCGCTGGCCGCCGCAGTTGCCCAGCCGGCCGCGGCCGGGTATCACCATAACGCCATCGTCGGGGGAGAATGGGCCGTCATCGGTATCGGTGCCGCTGCCGCCAGCATCATCCTCAACGGCATCATCGTCTCCAGCACGCAGTGCCGCGAGATGACGTCGGAAGAGGCGTGGACTGCCGCGCTACCGGTCGTCGGCCTGGCCATCAATTCGACCCGGCCGGTCGACAACCACTGCGTCCGCCACTGAGCGGGCCGCTCCGGCGCGGGACGGGCGCGCCGGCCGACCTCAGGCCGAAACGGCCGCTCCGAGATAGACAACAAACGCCCGGTCCGCCGGGCGTTTTGCTTTGGGGCGACGGCGCCAGACCGTCATACCGCCGGCCGGGCCCTGCAGGCTCCTGTGTCCAGGTTGTGGGCGTCAACCCTTGTCGCTGACGTGTCCAGGCTCCGCGCGTCAGCCCTTGTCGCTGACGCCGGCCTCGCCGAAGGTCGCCATGCCCGCATGGGTCGCTGCCGCGGCCCGCACGATGCCCGCGGCAATCGCCGCGCCGGTGCCCTCGCCGAGCCGCATGCCGAGACTGAGCAGCGGCGTCTTGCCCATGGCGGCGAGCGCGCGGGCATGCGCTGGTTCGGCCGAGACGTGGGCGAACAGGCAGTGGTCGATGGCGTCCGGCCGGGCCGCATAGACGACCGCGGCCGCAGCCGTGCAGACGTACCCGTCGACGATCACCGGGATCTTGCGCAGCCGGGCGCCGATGATGGCACCCGCCATGGCGGCGATCTCACGCCCGCCCAGCCGCCGCAGCACCTCGAAGGCATCGTCGAGCTTGCCGCCATTGACCCGCACTGCTTGCGCCACCATGGCCGCCTTGTGGGCGAGCGCCGAGCCGGCAACGCCGGTGCCCGGCCCGACCCAGTCGGCGGCCTCGCCTCCGAACAGCCCCATGTAGACGGCGGCGGCGACCGCGGTGTTGGCGATGCCCATCTCGCCGATGCACAAGAGATCCGGCTCGTTGGCGAGCGCCTCCATGCCATATGCCATGGTGGCGGCGCAGGCCTGCGGCTCGAACGCCGGGCCTTCCGAGATGTCGGCGGTCGGGAAGTCGAGCGCCAGCTCGAACACCTTCAGCCCGATGTCGAAGGTCTTGCACAGCTGGTTGATGGCGGCGCCGCAGTTGGCGAAATTGGCCACCATCTGCTTGGTCACGTCCGCCGGGAAGGCCGAAACGCCCTTGGCGGCGATGCCGTGGTTGGCGGCAAACACCGCCATCAGCGGCTTGTCCACCGTCGGACGCGCCTTGCCCTGCCAGGCGGCCAGCCATTCGACCAGTTCCTCCAGCCGTCCGAGCGCGCCCGGTGGCTTGGTCAATTGCGCATCGCGCGCCCTGACCGCCGCCACCGCCTCGAGATCCGGGCCGGGCATGAGATTGACGAGGTCGCGAAAGTCATCGAAAGGATTCTGTGGAAGCGCGGTCATGGGGACTCTCTGCTGGCTGTTGCCGGCGGTCTAGCGTCCGGGAGGCGATGCGGGCAAGCTCTTTTATTGCCCCATGCAGCCGGCCGGGTACAGCCGCGCGATTCCGACAGGCGTGGAGGCCAGACGATTGATGCACCACGTATCCGATCCGGTCCGGCCGGAGCTGCTCCCCCGTTTGATCGGCGAGACGCTGGCGATGGTGCGGTTCTATTCCCGGCTGCCGTTGCCCGCGCTCGGCGCCTTCGACGATCCGGCGGCGCCGCCGCCGTTCGCCGCGGCCTGCCGCATGCTGCCGCTCGCCGCCGTGATCATCGCGCTGCCGGCCGCGGCTGCCATCGCCTGCCTAGGTCTCACCGTGCTGCCGCCGCTGGCGGCTGCCGGGCTTGCCGTCGCCGTCCTGGCGGCGACGACCGGGGCGCTGCATGAAGACGGGCTCGCCGATGTCGCCGACGGATTCGGCGGCGGGCGGACGCGCGAGAAGAAATTGGAGATCATGAAGGACAGCCGCGTCGGCGCCTACGGGGTGATCGCGCTGATGCTGGCCATTCTCGTCCGCACCAGCCTCTATGCCGCGCTGCTCGGCCGCTCGCCCGCAACGGCGGCGGTCGGTCTGGTGGCCGCGGCGGTCGCGTCGCGCGTCGCCTCGCTCGTGGTATTCGCCGTGCTGCCGACGGCGCGGCCGGACGGTGTCGCCGGACGGGTCGGACGGCCGACACCCGCCGCCACGGCGACGGCCATCGTCGTCGGCCTCGTCGTCGTGGCGCTGTGCGGCTGGGCACCGCTCGGGCCCGGCCATGCCGCCGCGGCCACGGCGATCTCGGCAATCGTCGCCTTGGCGCTTGCCCGACTGGCGACCGCCCAGATCGGCGGGCAGACGGGCGACGTCATCGGCGCGGCGCAGCAACTGGCTGAACTCGGTTTTTTGACCGGCCTCACTCTGTGGTGAGACCGGTCGGCGGGCTGCACGCTTGCAGGGCGCGGATCCGCCCCCATTTCTAAGCTAGCTGGCGATTTTCAACCAAGGCATTTCCTGGCCGTCACGGCCGCGACCTCGGACGAGCCCATGAGTTTCGGCGACGACACCACCGCGAATTTCCTCTACCTCGGCATCATCATGCTGGTGCTCGTCTCGACGATAACCGCGGCTTACCGGTATCGCCTGCGCCAGGGCGTCGGGCATTTCGCCATCTGGGTCGGCATCGTGATGGTGCTGGTCGCCGGCTATGCCTACCGGTCGGATGTGTCGGCGGTCGGCCGGCGTACCCTGGCTGCGTTGGTGCCGGGAATGGTGGTCTCGACCGGCGCGTCCGGCGAAGCCGCCGTGGTACGCGGCTCCGACGGACATTTCCACCTGAGCGCGGGCATCAATGGCGCCACGATCGATCTGATGCTCGACACCGGAGCGAGCAGCGTCGTCCTCACCTACCGGGATGCCCTGGCCGCCGGGCTCGATCCGGAGCGCTTAAGCTTCACGGCCGAGGTCTCCACCGCCAACGGCGTGACTTCGGCCGCGCCCATCACGCTCGACACGCTGACGATCGGCGATATCGCGCTCGACCGCGTGCCGGCACTGGTCGCGCGGCCGGGGGCGCTGACGACCAGCCTCCTCGGCAACTCCGTGCTCAATCGCCTCGCGTCCTTCACCATCGAGGGCGACCGTCTCGTGCTCAGGCAGTAACGGCGACGGCGGTTTCGGCCCCAGCCTCCGCACCCCATTCGCGTTGCGCATCGGCGGCGGCGACGACCGCGGCGCGGGCCTGACGCAGAACGTCCAGTCCGGCGCCGGGGCGGGAGGCCTCCACCGTCAGGATGCGGCGCCAGGATCGCGCGCCGGGCCGGGCGGCAAACAGGCCGAGCATGTGCCTTGCGACGGCGGGGAGCCGGCCGCCGGCGGCAAGGTGCTCGGCGACATACGGTTCCAGCCGATCGAGGACATCGAAGAGGTCGGCGTTCGG
This sequence comes from Ancalomicrobiaceae bacterium, assembly GCA_031291595.1. GTDB lineage: Bacteria > Pseudomonadota > Alphaproteobacteria > Rhizobiales > Ancalomicrobiaceae > CAIYYN01. Next base: position 38,116 of record JARLIU010000114.1, read on the forward strand.
CCCGTCCTCGCCGAAGATGCGGCGGTCGACGTCGGCGAGAAGCGCCGGCGTCTCGTAGGCGGCGCGGCCGAGCATCACGCCGTCGAGCACCGGGCCGTCGGCATCGGCGGCGAGCAGCCGTTCGGCGGAGGCAAGCTCGGCGATACCGCCGTTGAGGACGATCGGCAGCATCGGATACGCCGCCTTCAGCCGCCGGACGATGGCATAGTCGAGTGGCGGGACGGTGCGGTTTTCCTTTGGGCTCAATCCCTGCAACCAGGCTTTGCGCGCATGCACGATCACCCGGTCGACGCCCGCCGCGACAATCGCCTCGACCAGCGCCGGCAGCGCCGCTTCCGGGTCCTGGTCATCGATGCCGATGCGGCATTTGACCGTGACCGGGATGGTGACCGCGGCCTTCATTGCCGCGACGCAGGTGGCGACCAGCAGCGGCTCGGCCATCAGACAGGCGCCGAAGCGACCGGACTGCACGCGGTCGGAGGGGCAGCCGACATTGAGGTTGATCTCGACGTAGCCGAAATCTTCGCCGACTTTGGCCGCCTCGGCCAGTTCGGCCGGATCCGAGCCACCGATCTGCAGCGCGACCGGCTGTTCGGCGGGAGAGAAATCCAGCAGCCGCTTCCGGTCGCCATGCCGGATCGCCGGCGCCGTGACCATTTCGGTATAGAGCAGCGCCCGGCGCGTCAGCAACCGGTGGAAGACACGGCAGTGCCGGTCCGTCCAATCGATCATCGGGGCCGTAGAAAAACGGTAGCTGGGTAGATCCGCCATTTTCGTTGATTTCTGCGGGTTTTCACCGCTAGCAAGATGCCCGTTCACGTGTCTTTGGTTGCCTTTCTCGCCCATTTCGGGTAGGAGTTACAACAGATGTTGTAGCTCCGGAGCCATGTTGTAGATGGGCACGATCATCGAGCGCAGGCGCAAGGATGGCTCGATCGCCTATATGGCGCAGATCGCCATGTCTCGCGAGGGCAAATCATTCCGCGAGAATAAAACCTTCGATCGCCGGCCGGCAGCCACCGCGTGGATCAAGACGCGCGAGCGGGAATTGGCGAACCTCGACCTCGCCCAGATCGTGCCGGCGCGGCGCGAACCGACGCTGAAGGACGCCATCGACCGCTACATCAAGGAGAGCGTGCACGAACACGGCAAGACGAAAATCCAGGTGCTGAACGCCATCCGGTCGATGGACATCGCCGAGAGGCAATGCAGCGCCGTCACCAGCCAGGCGCTGGTGGAATTCGCGCAAGAATTGCTCGACGGCGGTCGCGCGCCGCAGACAGTCCTGAACTACCTGTCTCACCTCAGCGCCTGCATGGCGATCGCCCGGCCGGCCTGGGGCTATTCCCTCGACCAACGGGCGATGGCCGACGCGATCGCGGTCGCCAAGCGCCTCGGGCTCGTCACCCGAAGCAGGATGCGCAATCGGCGGCCGACCCTCGACGAACTCGACAGGCTCATGCAGTTCTTCGGCGAGCGGCAAACGAAGCATCCGGCAAGCATGCCGATGCAGGCCATCATCGCCTTCGCGCTGTTCTCAACACGCCGCGCCGACGAAATCACGCGCATCACGTGGGCCGACTACGACAAGGACGGCAAGCGCGTTCTTGTCCGCGACATGAAGCATCCCGGCGAGAAAGTCGGCAACCACATCTGGTGCGATCTACCGGAACAGGCGATCGCGATCATCGATAGGATGCCGAGGGTTGCGGATGAGATATTCCCGTACAACTCGAAAACGTTCAGCTCGATCTTCCCGCGCGCCTGCCACATGCTGGCGATCGACGATCTCCATTTCCACGATCTGCGGCATGAAGGCATTTCGCGCCTCTTTGAAATGGGTCTCACGATTCCCTATGTCGCCAGCGTCTCAGGCCACCGCTCATGGACAAACCTCAAGCGATACACGCATCTGCGGCAGACGGGGGACAAATATGCCGGGTGGAGGTGGCTTCATCCGGTCAGAAATCATCAACCGGGGTCGATCGATTGCCCCTGCCCCATCCAGTGATGAAACGGGGCAAAAGTCTAGTCCTTCCTTTCCGCTCGGATAGCAAAAAAACACTGAATTGCAGCAATCCATGGCGTCAGCAGTTCAAGGCCCCACGATTACCCATGCAACGCCAGTACTGGCCGGCCACATTTACGATACCCCGCAGCCTCGAAATGCCACATCCGGCCATTTCACTGAAATTACCTAGGGCTCCACAATGGTCGATCCTCATCCAGAATCACAGGCGGCGACTCTTCTCGCCAATAACCCATCACCTCGTCAATGAACATCCTATTCTGCGAATTGCCACTTAGGCATTCCAATAGGTGCGCAGCTGTTCTATATCCCTCGTCATCCCACGCTTCCTGATCCCGGTGAAGCACAAGGAAAGCCGCCCGCGTAAACCAGTACGGCATTTCCTTTCCGCACAAAGTTCGCGCCACATGGTAAAGATGCTGCCGCCTAGAGATAGAGCCATCAGGGTGGACCAAGTATAGAGACATCGCAGCAGCTCTGATGTCTCTGTGTATTTCGTTGTTAACCGCGACATCGAATAATCTATCGCAATCTCGTACGAATTTCGCAACTACACGTGAGATGCCATCCAACCAACTCCCACTATTCTCGTCAACGCCAACCACACCCACACCTTCTGTATCGCTCAACTTTGTTACAAAATAACGGGCCCCGATCAGTCCAGCAGCCAACGGCACCAAGGCGTTCGCCTCCATAGGTAACCGCACTTCAAATGAGCCAATCTCGGATTCGTACCAACCGCCCTCGCCTGTGCGGCCGATATTCGCCAGCGCACCCCGCAGTTCGGTTTCTATCTCCGGAAATGTTTGAAACAGACTTCCCAAATTGAACATGTGCCAATATGAAAAATCTATGGAGCCTACCGCGTCTGCCAATTTCCGTTGCCAGTCGCCCACCGATCGAAGTTGTTCGACAAGGTACTGCCGTATTGAACTCCCGGCCGAACAGATTTCCAGTAAATATTCCTCTGGACTCTCTCTCAAAGAAATGGCCGGATTTGTAGTCGAAAAATCGGCCGTTCTTTGCCACCCTGGGCGGTCAGTTCGCAGTCTGGAGATCGTGCCGTCGTATGACAATTCTACAAAATTCTGAAGATTTCCAGACGGCCATGCAAGGCACATTTTGCGCTCTCTGAATATTGAGCCATCACCTCTAGACACAGCGCTAGCAACAATTCCGACCTCATGAAAAAATCCCCCATGCGAAAGTAATTCATCGACAACATCGCTATCCCAATATCCGGCCTCAGCGTCATCTATCGGCTTGGCATATCGATATGATATGCTATTTCGACCAATCTCCTCGATCTCATTACTCCGGTCAAATCGATTTCTTTCATCTCCCGGATTAAATCGCACGCGATTGAGCGTTTTACGCGAAAGGAGCGGCACCTGCACGGCAGCAATTTCATTCGGACTTGAGAATTCAAGGACAATCAGCGCCAAAGCGGACTGCTCCTCTTTACCAAACGAATTCCAGACTTCCGAAGCTGTCCATTCAAAAAACATCTTCGTTGCCCAAGTCCCCAATCGAAACACACTCTCACTTACAAGCCGGACTAGTGCAACCTTGAATTCCAAGGACATGCCGTTTACAATTACTTCACAAGATGAAGCTAACCCATGGTCCAAAGTAAGGTATTTGCAAAGGAATATTGCCGCACCCAGAACCTCACTCTCGGCTTTCTCTCGCAATGCTGCGTGCGACACGCCGATAAACCATGATACGGAATGCGGCGGTACAAGGCCCTCCACCAAGCCACTTGGCCGGGGTTGGGCGCACAGTGGCTCTAGCACTGGACGAAAGATGGACCGCACCCTCTTATCAGCCTCAAGGACTCCTTCGCTCAACAGTCGAGAACCTATGAGTGCACTAGTACCTAGTATTCGACGCAAGATTCGAAGCTCTTCATCTCCATTTGCGTCATCGAACGTCAAAAGTGAGCTAACTGCGATTGAGAGTTCGGCTGTCTTCCCGTTTTCAACAAGCGCACTTAGGATAAAATGAGCTACCTCTCGCCAGTGCGCAGATGCTAGCAATATGTTAAATCTTTCGCGAAATATATCAGATGACTGGACATCATATACGTACTCAGATGCAAAGAACTCCTGTAATGGCCTAACATCAAAACGCACTTTCGTGCTTGACTCTGGTGTGCTAACAAGAACAAGTCTCTCCATAGTTGCTTCCATTAGAAGCGATACAGTTTCGTCTACATGATCATCTTGCAATAGACAAACCGTCTCGCGCACGAGACTTCTCAAGTCGTCTCGACCGAGAGACGCTTGAGCTCCGCCGCTGCGCTCCGCCCGTGCATGTAGCTCAAATCCGATGCGACTATGTAGCGCCTTAATCAGGCGGTCTCCTTTATTCAATAAGTTTGCAAGAGGTTTGTTCGGGAGATTTCTGTTTGCTTCCCGCTTCTTTATCACGCGATAGAAATTCTCAAATAACTGCCATTTGCGCTCTGGAGGTCGGCCACCGTCTCTGACCACAACAGCCATTATGTGAGCCTGCAGTGGAGTTGTCATAATTTGCTTGACTGATTCAGATTCTAGTGCGGCGGCCAATATCTTTGCAGCCTCCTCCGCTTCATCGCGACTACGTTGGAATCTTAATAAAGGCTGAGCGCACAAGAAAGCCTCTTCAGCCTCCAACGTACAGAGATCAAGCCGCACGCTGCGCATTGCATCAAACTGACCCGAATACCCTTGTGGCCTAGACGTCGCGAATATCACCGCATCACAATTATTCTCCACTAGAATTTGATCCGAGAATATTATTACTTGCTCGGAAACCTCTCCCTTCACATCGTTCGGGACCTCATCAAGCCCATCAAATACAAACATCCAACGATCAAGGGAAAGCGCACTCAACAAGGTCTTTGGAAGAAGCTGTACTTCGGCCTTTTCAAGAATATTCTGGCATACATAACTAACTATACCTCTTGGCTCTCCCTTTACCCGGGCCCCTATCCATTGTGCAAAATCCCTTAGTTCGACGTAGACGGGGATCCTCGGCGCCAAAGGCCACGACTCTAGGCGCTCAGCCACCGCGCGAATCTCTTCGCAGGCAGCACGAGCTGCAGGTGTGACAGCCAATTCATCGTTTGCCAGAATAAGAGCCGCCCGCTGCACTTGGCTCAAGAATTGGGTGACCGTCGACTTTCCTTGGCCTGGACCACCTCGTATTAGCCAAGAGCTTGAGCAATGCAATGTCCTCGTATTTGCGCCGTATATCAACACTCCATTTGATACTGGCCTGTGATTTAGGGCAACGCTCTTGGCTAACGTGTAAGTCACTCTTCCACGAAATCCGTCTTTCGACAGCTCATAAGGAATTTCCGTGAATAGCTCCTGAATCGATGGTCGGGAATCAGCGCTTGCACCGGCTTGTTCTAGTTTTGTATACTGCTGATCGTAAAATCGCCTTGTAACAAGGTACCGAATTAATTCAGTTCGATTTAGATATTTGTCAGATGTAGCCCGCATTATGGCGGCAAGTATGACGCCAGGAGTCAAGTAATGAAGATAATGGGTAGCGACCCCTTCGAATTGAATAAGTAGATCTAAAATCTTGCACCCCCCCCAAATATGAAATCGCTTCGCAAGTGATGGGGATAATTCTTCAACCAAACGCATTATCGCGTCATAGCTGCCAGTCTCAGGAGCGCCCGATGGATCAATATTGGTTGCAATTATCCAGATATCCGGTATTTGACGCTTATTGTCGGGCTTCCTGAAGGCCGCAATCTCCTTCTTCGCTTGCTCAACGAGCCAACTTTGAGCGTTTGTCGAAA
>JARLIU010000013.1 GCA_031291595.1 Ancalomicrobiaceae bacterium
ATGATCAGCAGGGCGCCGATGATGCCGACTTGCCAGATGCTGTTGACGTTCAATTGCAGCAAGCCCGTCTGCAGCGTGACCAGCAGCAGCACCGCCGCAAGGATGCCGATCGCTCCGCCACGTCCGCCCAAGATTCCGATGCCCCCGAGCAAGGCCGCGGTCAGCGACGTCAGCTCAAGGTTCTGGCCGATGTTCGGGCGGGCGCTGCCGAGCCAGGCGAGACCGACGAGCGCTGCCGAGCCGGCGAACACGCCGCTGGCGCCATAGGCGATCAGCCGCACCCGATCGACCGGGATGCCGACAAGCCGGGCGGACCGCTCGTTGAACCCGAGCGCATAGATCCAGCGGCCCCAGGAGGTGAAGCGCAGCAGGATCGCCATGAGCAGGAACAATGGCAGCGTCAGCGTCAGGAACGGCAGCGGCAATCCGGAGACGACGCCGCGTCCCCAGACGACGAAATAGCTTGGGACGCCCGACAGGACCGCACCGCCCGTCGTCGCCACCGCGACGCCGGAGTAGACGTAGAAGGTCCCGAGCGTCGCAATGAGTGGCAACAGTCCGAGCCGGGTGATGAGCAGGCCATTGATCGTCCCGAGCCCGGCACCGACCACGATGCAGATGAGTGGCAGCAATGGGGGCGGCAGGCCGGCTCCCACCGCCTGCATCGCGACGACCGACGTAAGCGAGGCGATGCCGCCGACCGAGAGATCGATGCCGGCGCCGCCGCACAGGATCACCATGCCCTGGCCGAGCGACACCAGCCCCAGGATCGTCGAGAACTGCAGAACGGTGGTGACCGTGGAGACGTCGAGCGCCGACGGCTGCAGGATCGCCAACCCGGCGACCACGACGACCCAGAGACTGGCCAGGATGGCGAGCGTGTAGGACTTCAGCTCTGTCATTGCGCCACCCTGGACGCAAGCCGGCCGCCCTTCGGTCGCAGCAGCGTCGCGAGCGACAACCGACCCTGCGCCGCCTCGATGCCGAGAACCGTGAGCAGCAGCAGGCCGGTCACCACCGGCTGCCACAGCGACGGCACGCCGGACAGCAGCAGGCCGTTCTGCAGCAGGCGCAGCAGGAGCACGCCCAGGATCGTGCCGACCAGACTGACGCGACCGCCGGTGACGCTGGTGCCACCAAGCACGACGGCGGCAATCGCCTCCAATGCCAACGTGCCGCCGATCGTCATCTCCACGTTGCGATAGGTCGCGACGTAGAAGCTTGCGGCCAAACCCATCAGCGCGCCGCTGACGATGAAGGCAAGCATTTGGGTGCGGTTGACGGAGACGCCGGAGAGCCGCGCCTTTGCTTCGGAATGGCCGATGGCGAGCAGATGCGGCCCGAACGGTGTCCGTCTGAGCGCGACGTAAAGCGCGAGATAGGTGATCGCCACGCAGGGAAATGCCAGCGGCACGCCGGCGATCCCGGTACCGACGAGGTCTGTCAAGCCAACCGGCAGGCCCGACAACCAGTCGCCGCCGAGACAGAGATAGATCCCGGCACGATAGACGCCGTAGAGCCCGAGGGTGGCGACGATCGCCGGAATGCGGCCAAACACTACGACGCTGCCGGTCGCGGCGCCAATCACCAACCCGGCGGCCGGGCCGGCCAGCCCTGCGACGACCGGGTTGACGCCGGCCTGCAACAGCCGCCCGACGGCAATGGCCGCAAGTCCCATGGCGACGCCGACCGACACATCGATGCCGCCGACGCCCAACAACAGCGTCATGCCCAGGCCGACAAGCAGCAGTTCGACGCTGTTGTTCAGCACCGCCGACAGATTGTCGGCATTGAAGAAATACGGCGACAGGATCGAGAACAGGAGGACCGCGGCCATGCAAGCGACGGCCAGCAACGCTTCGCGTCGTCCGAACCAGTCCAGGGGATTGCGCATGGTCGCGGCCCTCCTTCGGCGAACGGGGACTGCGCTCAGAAGTGATAGTTATCAACGTTCTGGGCGGTGAACACGGCAGGTTCGCCGAGCAGCAGGATGCCGGTCTTGGCATCGTAGGTCACCGGGTGAGACATGCCTTCCGGGGTCATCGTCGCCTCGAACGGCTTACCGTCGATCAACTGCTTGCCGGCCCAAACTGTGAGATAGCCGAGTTCGGCGGGATCCCACAGCACGGTATAGGCAAAGGCGCCGCTCTTCAGGTAGGCCCGCGCGGTGTTCGGGCTGCAATAGCCGGTGCCGATCACCTTGCCGACCTTGCCCGCCGTTTCGATCGCCTGCGCGACGCCCGGGCACGTCGACGAGGCAACGCCGATAATGCCCTTGAGGTCCGGATTGGCCGCCATGATGTCGGTGGCGAGTTGCGCCGCACGCTGGGCCGTTCCGCCGGCGAATTGCGGCGCCAGCAGCTTCAGCTTGGGATACTTGTCCTTCACGCGCGCCTGCATGTAGCCGATCCAGGCGTTGAGGTTGGACGCCGTCGCCTCGCCCGAGACGATGCCGATCTTGGCGTCCGGGCCGACGCGCTTCACCATCTCGTCGATGATCATGTCGCCGAGCCCTTCGTCCGTCGCCTGGGCGACATAGACAGCGCGGCCGGAGTTCGGCGCATCGCTGTCGGAGGTGAAGAGGATGACGTGCTTGGCCTTCGCCGCTTCGACGACGGGCGCGATGCTGGAGGCATCGAGGACGGATACCGAGACAGCATCGACGCCCTGATTGACGAGGTTCTGCACGATCTGCAGCTGATCGACCGGGTTCGCGTCGACCGGGCCGGTGTAGATGAAATCGACACCAAGCTTGTTGGCCGCTGCAGTGCCGCCAGCCTTCATGGCATCGAAATACGGGATGCCGATCAGCTGCGGCACGAAGGCCACCTTTTTCTTGGCGTCCGCCGCCGTCGCCAAGCCTGACGTTGCCGCCAAAAGGGCGACGCTGAGAAGGAGCAATTTCGATGTCTTCAGCATGTTGGACCTTCCGGTTGGGACGTGTCAGTCAAGACTGCATCTCAAGTGCCCGCACGTCGGGATGAGCACCGGTGATGAAGGAAACAACTTCCTCAGGGTTGGTCTCGGCACGCATCTTCTCCGCGATCTTGCGGCCGCGCCGGAACACGGCGATGCGATCGGCGACTTCGAAGACGTCGTGCATGTTGTGGCTGACGAGGATCACGGCGCGCCCGCTGTCGGCGAGCTTGCGGATGAGCTGCAGCACCTTGCGTGTCTCGGCGACGGCGAGTGCCGCCGTCGGCTCGTCCATGATCACCAGCCGGGCATTGAGGTTCAGCGCGCGCGAGATCGCCACGGCCTGCCGCTGACCGCCCGACAGACTGCCAACGGGCACCTCCGGATCGGAGATGTGCGCGTCGAGTTCCCTCAGCAGTTCGCCGACGCGCCGCTTCATCGCGGTGTGCCGTAGAAACGGAACGCCGAGCACCCGATGGGTCAACTCGCGGCCGAGGAACACATTCTCGGCGATGGAGAGGTTTTCCGACAGCGCCAGTTCCTGGAAGATCGTGGCGATCCCGGCGGCGGCGGAGTCCTGCGGCGAGGCGAATTCGACCGGCCTGCCGTCCATGACGAGGTCTCCCCCAGTCGGCGCATGGGCGCCGGAGAGGATCTTCACGAAGGTTGACTTGCCGGCGCCATTGTCGCCGAGAAGCGCCAGGACCTCGCCCTCGAAGATGTCGAGATCGACGCCCGAGAGAGCCTGCAGCGCTCCGAACCGCTTGGAGATATCTCTGGCCTCGATAAACGGTCGCGTCATGGAAGCACTCCGGGGATGCTGCGGATCATCAGGTCAAGCGGGTCACCCAGCCGAGTGCATTCGTCCACAGGCGGGCGTAGCCCGGCCAGTCGACGAACGTTTGCGGCAGCCAGTGCGGGCCGATATCGGATGTCCAGGCGAGCGTCCGGCCCGCACCGAAGACCCCTGTGACCAGCAACGGGTGACTGCCCTCCGCCGCGGGCAAGCGCGCCAGCACCTCGGTCCCCGGCTGATCCTTGACGATCACTTCGTTGGCGCCGAGCAGCAGCGGCCAGCTCTGGCCCAACTCCGACAGGATCGGGTGTGCGGGATCGCCGACGATTTGAGGCGTGAAGCCTTCCGGGATTTCCAGGCGATCATCATAAGGCAGACACGACACCGGCAGCGCGTCCTCGACCGGCGTGTTGCGCCAGCGCGCCTTGCCGTCGATACCTTGGAAGCTCAGATAGCCGCCGATCATCATCAGCCCGCCACCGGCCCTGGTCCATTCGCGGATCAGCTTCAGCCGGTTCGGCATCGGCTTGCCGTGCAGCCACACTTCGGGCGGCAGCAGGAACGTGTTGGTGCCGATATCGGACAGAATGATCGCGTCGTACTCCGAGAGAGCGTCGAGCGTGTAGGGAAAGTCGGTTGCCGCGACATGTGCCGGCATGTACGTCAACTCGAAGCGGGAGCCCTTCAACGCCGCGACCAGCGGTTCGGCGCCGAGGTGAAAGGTGACGCTGCCGAACTGATCGAACCCCTTTGTATGGGTTGCCGCCGTTGCCCAGCTTTCACCGACGAGAAGCACTTTCTTCATAGCCACGGATCTGTCTTTCCACGTCTATCGACGCCGCTAACGGGATCGCTTTTGCAGTCAGGCGAGCCGGCGCACGGACTCGCGTACGATGAGATCTACCGGCACCCGCTCGACGCGCGGCTCGTTGGCGCCGCCGACAGCGGCAACCACGAGATCGAGCGCGCGCGCCCCGATCACGTCGATCGATTGGCGGACGGCGGTGACAGGGACGGCGAGAAGTTCGAGCGTATTGGCATCGTCGAAGGTGACGATCGACAAATCCCGGCCGACGACGACGCCGCGCGCCGCCAGCACCCGCAGGATGCCGATCAGGATCTGGTCGCTGCCGACGAAGATCGCCGTCGGCTGGGCCGGACCGCTCAACAGGGCAGTAACGGCCTCGACCCCATAGTCGGCGGCGTATTCGCCAAAATGCTCTGCCCCGATGAACGCGTCGGAGCCGGACTCGAGCACCGCCTGATGCAGCCCTGCGGCGCGTTCCCGCGCGCTCATCAGATCGGGTGGACCGCCGATATAGGCCAGCCGCCGATGCCCTGCCTCGATCAAGTGACGCCCGGCGAGATACCCGCCTTGCCGGTTGTCCGAGAAGATCTTCGACACGTTGGCGCCGCTCACATCCTCGTCGACAAGGACGATGCGCGCCGCGTCGTTGATCGCCCGGGCCAGCGACCCATCGGCATCATGGTGGTTGGTAGCGAACAGCAGGCCGTCGACGACGCCGATGCCCAGCATTTCCACATAGCGCAGCTCGCGTCCCAGCTTGTTGAAGGTCGAGCACAGCATGACGCCCAGCCCGCGCGCATCCGCCGCACGTTCGACGGAGGCGGCCAATCGCGAGAAGAATGGATTGTCGATTTCAGGGATGACGAGCCCGATCGCATCCGATCGCCCGCGGCTGAGACTGCGGGCCCGATGATCCGGACGATAGCCAAGCTCCTTCACCGCGCGGTCGATGCGACGACCGGTTTCCGACGGCAGCACGAGCTGACCGTTCAAGTAGCGCGACACCGCTGCCGGCGACAGGCCCGCGGACTTTGCGACGTGATCCAATGTGATCCGCTTGGCCATCAGCCCCTCCACAGCACCAGATTGATTTTGTAAAGGGCTTTAGTAAAGCGCTTGATTCGAGCATTTGCCGAAAAGTTATTCATCTTTCGCGTGTGGATCGACACCAAGCGGCTGCAGCCGGCATGGACGGGCCGGCGAAGCGGCCCGAGGTCCTCGAAGCCGGACGACGAGAGCACCAGCCGACCGATTGGAATCGGCCCGACGCTGTATCGTTTTGTATGGACAATGGCCTCAGCCCGGAACCGGTTCCCACTTCCAGGTCCGATGTTCTAGGCAGGCGAAGGCGTCGAACGACGCGCGCTGCCGGGTTTGGCCTGGCCCGTCCGATGTCCCTATCTCGCCGCACTGAGCGATTGCAACACCGGTTCGCTCGGCCAGCAGTCGAGCTTCAGCCCAGCGGATTTCTGGTAGGCGCCGACCGCCGCGCGGGTCAGCATCCCCGCCTTGCCGTCGATCTTGTCGTGGTAGAGGCCGAGGCGCGTCAGCTGCCGCTGCATCGCCTCCACCGATGCCGTCTTGAGCGGCGCCGAGGTCGACCACGGCGTGGCGAACGGCTCAGGGTTCAGCATGCGGTCGGAGAGATGGCCGACGAACAGCACATAGAGATCGGAGAAATTGTACTCCTTGATCACGAAGTAGTTCTTGGTGGTGAGAAATGACGGGCCGTAGATGCCCTCGGGCTGCAGCAGCGACGCCGGCTGCGCCTGCTCCGTGGCCGAGAGGGTCGGCCCGCGCACCGGCGCAAAACCTGCGCCGAGCCACGTGCCGACCGGCTGCTGCACTTCGGGCACGCCCATGGTGCAGTCGACATGTGCCGGGGCGCGGACCTCGTAGGCCCAGCGCACGCCGGGTTGCCAGCCCTTGTCGGCGAGTTGCTTGGCGGCGGACGCCAGCGCATCCGGCACCGAATGCCAGATATCGATGCGGCCGTCGCCATCGAGGTCGACGCCATGTTGAAAGTATTCGGACGGCAGGAACTGCGTGAGGCCGGTGGCGCCAGCCCAGGACGAGCGGAACTCTTGGCGCGTCACCGCACCCTGATCGAGGAGTTTGAGCGCGAGACTGAATTCCTTGCGGTACTGATCCTTGCGACGGCCGACGTAGGCCTGGGTTGCCACGACCTGAAGTGCGTCATGGCGGTCCGAGGAACGGCCGAAATCGGTCTCGCGGCCCCAGATCGCCAGCACCATCGTCGCCGGCACGCCGAACTGCCGTTCGATCCGATCGAGCGCCGGCCGATATGTCTGCATCAGCCGCCGCCCCGTCTCGGCAAGTCGGGCGATGCTGGCCTCTTTGACGTAGTCGGCCGGGGCACGCACGAACTCCGCTTGCGTCGGCGCGCCGGTGGTCGGCCGCCCCGGCAGGATCAGATCGGGCAGCTTGTAGTCCGGTTCGAGGCCGCGCGTTTCGCGCTCGAACGTCTGGCGCGACACGCCGGCCGCCCGCGCCTCTGGCCAGAGCGATGCAATGAATTGCGTGAAGGCCGCGTCCGCCGCACGGGCCGGCGTTTGACAGGCCAGCACCGCGACGAGCAGCCCGAGAATGACCAGATGCCAACGAAATCGCATCGAACCGCCCGCCAATCGATGTCGAAATTGCGCAGCCGCAACGCTAGCACGGCGCCGCGCCGGCGTGAACGCGAGAGCGCGGCGGGCCGATGCCGTAAGCTATCTCTCCACGCCGGAAAAGATCACCGCGATGTTTCTGCCGGCCTCGGGTTTGGCGATCACCCCGGCCAGCCCGGCGGTGCCGGTCGCCGAGGCGGCGATATCGGTGTATCGGCGGCCGGCCGCATGGGCCGCCGCAACCTGAGCCTCGTCGACGACGACGGTCGAACCGCCGCTCGCCCGCATGCCCTCAGCGATCGCCCACCAGTCGTAGGTCTCGTCGTCGAGAATGCCGTGCGCCAGGCTCGCCGGCGTTGCCTCCCACGCCCACATGAACCGGGATCGGGTCTTCGCCGCCGCGTCGAGATCGATCCCCGCGAGGCGCTCCCAGGCGCGTGCCAACGGTGCGCAGCCGGCCGTCTGCACGGCGATCAGCTTCGGCAGCGAGGGTATGAGGCCGTTGGTGCGGGCGATCGCCAATCCTTGCGCCAGCGCGCTCGCCAAGGCCCCGCCGCCCACCTGCACGAACATTGCGTCCGGCACTGCGCCGATGCGGCTGAACTCTTCCGCCATCTCGAAGGCGAGCGTGCGACCGCCCTCGATCGCCAGCCCGTTGTCGGTGCCCTGCACGCCAAAGGGCAGCGCACCGGCAGCGACGGCGTCGCGAAAGCGCAGGTAGCAGGGATCGCCGACCTCTCCGGCAAGCCGGTCGCAGATGGTGATCGCAGCGCCGAGGTCATTCAGCCGCGCCTTCACCGTCGCGTCGGCATCGGGCGGAATGAACACATCGAGCGGCCAGTCGGCCGCCCGCGCAATGACCGCCGCGGCCAGCGCCGCATTGCCGCAGGAGGCGATCGCCAGCCGCCGTGCGTGCAAGCCTTCGCCGGCCGGCAACCGTGCCGCCTTGAGGACACGCAGATAGAGCATGACGCCCATCAGGTGGCGCGCCTTGTGCGAGCCGGAGACGTTGCCGGTCTCGTCCTTGACCCACAGCGCTCCGGAACGGCCGAGCGCGTCGGCGAGCTCCCGCCGCTCGGCCATCGGCGTGATGCGGAAGCCACGTCCGTCGATCGCCGTCAGAGCCCGGTCGAGTTCGCCGACGAGATCGCCCCAGGCGGACTCCGGCAACCCGGCGGCGCGTGCCAATCGATAGGGCGACAGCCAGGCACGATAGCGCAGGAACGGGTCGGCTTCCGGGCCGATCGGCGGCGGTGCCGCTTCGGTCTCGACCACCAGGACGTGGTCGACGTCGTCGCCCGCCGCACCGGCGTTCGGGCAGCGGAACGGCAGGCGCTGTGCCGCATCGACTTCGGCGCCGCAGCCGTGGCAGCGAAACGTCACCATGGTCTAGAGGCCCAGCTTGGCGGCGGCGCCACTCTTGGCGTTGACGGCGGCGATCATGTCGTCCCACGCCGGCACGAGATCGAGGAGGCCGTCCCAGAACGACTGCTTCATGCGGGCCTTGAAGTCCTCGATGGCGACGCCCTGCTGCTCGACCCAGGTGAAGTAGCCGAGATTGAACACCCGCTTGCGATCGACATGCGTCATCTCGATGAGGTCGCTGGTCGACGCCGCCGCTAAGGACCGGCCCCAGGTCTCGCCCGCCGCCACCGTATCGAAGCGATTGCCGAAATCGCGCTTCACCACCTTGTCGATCTCGCTGAGGTACATGTCCGCGCCGTCGGTCGCGACCGTGACGATGACGTCGTCGGGGCCCATGTCGAAGTACTTGGCGGTCTTGATCGCCGCCAGCATGTTGCACAGCGACGACAGTCCAAGATTGGACAGATCAGCGACCAGCTGCGGGTCCAGCCCACGCCGCTCGACCAGGTAGGTGCGGCCGACTTCGGTGTTGAACAGCACGATCAGGCGATCGGTGTCGGTATCGCTGACGCCGGCCACCAGATCGGTGTTCATGACATTGTGGATATAGGGCACGTGCTTGTCGCCGATGCCCTGGATATTGTGCTCGCCGAAGCCGTTCTCCAGCAGTGTCGGGCACTCGGATGCCTCGACGGCGACGATCTTGGTGCCGCGGCGTTCCTTGAGATGATCGCCGGCCGCCAGCGTGCCGCTCGATCCGGATGCCGACACGAAGGCCGCCAGCTTGGAGCCGGGACGATCCCTGGTGATCGCCTCGAACAGCTTGTCCAGCGCCGCGCCGGTGCAGCTGCGGTGGACGAGATAGTTTCCGAACTCGCAGAACTGGTTGAAGATGATGTTGTCGGCGTCGCGATCGAGCCGGGCGCACTCGTCATAGATTTCCTTGACGTTGCTCTCCGAGCCGGGCGTCTTGATGACGTCGGAGCGGTCGATCACCCATTGGTCGAGCCAGTCGAAGCGCTCGCGGCTCATGTTCTCCGGCAGCACGGCGACGCCGCGGCAGCCGAGAATGCGCGAGATGGCGACACCGCCGCGGCAGTAGTTGCCGGTGGACGGCCACACCGCCTTGTGATGCCCGGGGTCGAACTGGCCGGTGACGAGCCGCGGTACCAGGCAGCCGTAGGCGGCGAGCACCTTGTGGGCGCGGATCATCGGGAAGCGATTGCCGAGCGCCAGGACGATGCGCGCCTTGACCCCGGTCAGTTCGCTCGGCAGCTCGACATAGGCCGGCACGTCGGTAAATCCGCGGCGAGCGGCGTCGTTGAACCAGTGCACGCGGTAGAGGTTGAGCGGATTGGCGACGTCGGGATCGATATCGACGAGGCGCTGGCGCACGCCGGCGGGGATCGTCGCCGGATCGGCGAGCTGCCCCAGGGTGGGCAGCAGCACGCTCTCCTCAGCGAGGCGCGTAATGGTTCGGTCCAGGACCCGTTGATCGACGACATTACGCTCCAAACCCAGCCGCGCCATTTCCGTATCCTTTCGATTGTTCCTTAGAGCTTGCAGGTCTCGACTAGCGGTCCGATTCCGGCATTTGCACCCCACCTGCTGCGCGCTCATGCGCAAATGTCAAATCCGCTCCACTGGCCCGGTGCGCCATGGTTGCCGGTGCTCCGAATTCCGCAACGCCGAGACCCGTTCATCGAGCAACCGGCCGGCGATGGCGGCGCAGGTCGGCGTCTTGGCCCGTGGCGGCTTCACTGGCGCCGGCGCAATGGCCGCTCCCGATTGATTTGTGCCTGGTGCGTCAGTCAGACCGCCTCACGCCTCGCCATGCTGGCCCTACGCCAATGGTGCCGGCAGCGCCAAGACCTATATCAACAATCTAGCGGTCCAATTCCGACATTTGCATCCCACTTGCCGCGCGCTCATACGCAAATGTCGGAATTTCAGGACCACTAGCAATTCATTGAATCTAGTGGAGCTTTGAATTTGACATTTGAGACCGTGCAAGCCGCGAGTGGGACTCAAATGTCAAATTCGCTCCACTAGCCGCCCGCGCCCCGGCAGGGCACCGATCGGC
>JARLIU010000115.1 GCA_031291595.1 Ancalomicrobiaceae bacterium
CAGCCCACCGGCATAGGCGCCGAGCGCCGGCAGGATCAGCCGCTCGCCGTCGCCGACGAAGCAGCGCCGCCTGACCGACTTCGGCCCGAGGAACACGCGCGCGGCCGGGTGCAGATGGCCGGCGATCTCGCCCGGCGAGGCACCCTGTCGCGGCTCGTGGCGAAACTTGAGCGAGCCGATCGCCAGTTCGTCGATCTCGATGCCGCCAACATCGGCCCCGACCCGCGGATCGTGGTTGCCGGCGATCCAGATCCACTCGCGGCCGGTCTGCACCGCGGCGAGCCGCTCGCGGCAGGCAAGGTCCAGCCGAACTGCGCCGCCGACATCGTCGAAGGCATCGCCAAGCGAAATGACCCGCCGCGGATCGAGGCGGGCGATGAGGTTCTCGATGAGCGAGAGCGTCAGGCCGGTGTCGTAGGGTGGCACCATCAGCCCCCGCATGGCCATGCGCGAGCCCTTTTCCAGATGCATGTCGGCGAGGATCAGCGTCGCCTCGCTCGGCCACCACAGCGCGCCGGAGGCGAGCGCGGCAAGCGCGCAGCCTGCAACCGTCAGCTCGACCGAGCCGGCCAGCGGATCGGCGGTAGCGTTTCCGGCGCGCGTGACGGCAGCAAACATGTCCTACCCAGTAGCCTCGGCGATCAGCGCATCGGCGGCATCGGCGAGAAGGCTTTCGTCGGCCTCGCCGGCGACCGGCACCTTGCCGATATCGAGCATGATCGGCACGGCAAGCGGTGAGATGTGATCGAGATCGCGATGGATGATTCGCCCTTTCACCCGGGCGAGCATATCGCCGAGGCGGCGGATGTCGAGGAGGCCGGTGGCGGCATCGGCCCAGGTGGCCTGGAGGAGGATGTGGTCCGGTTCGTGCGAGCGCAAGACGTCGTAGACGAGATCGGCGTTGACGGTGATCTGCCGGCCGGACTTCTCCTGGCCGGGATGGCGCTGCTCGATCAGCCCGGCGACGACGGCGCAATTGCGGAAGGTGCGTTTGAGCAGGTAGCTCTCGGCCATCCAGGCATCGAGATCGTCGCCGAGCATGTCCTCGTCGAACAATTGCTGCAGCGAGGGGCGTCCGTGGCGGAACAGCGCTCCCATGTCGTCGGCGCCCCAGATGCCGATCGCATAGTCCGAGGCGACGAAGCCAATGGGACGGGCCTTCAGCCGTTCGAGCCGCCGGGTCAACAGCATGCCGAGGGTCTGATGCGCTAAGCGCCCCTCGAACGGATAGGCGACCATGTAGTGCAGGTCGCCGCGCGGGAAGGTTTCGATGAGAAGATCGCTGGCTTTGGGCAGTATCGAGACGTGGCGCTGCAGGTCCAGCCATTCGGCGACCTGGGTCGGCAGCCGATTCCAGGTCGTGGGATCGGCGAGCATGGCGCGCACCTTGTCGGCCAGGAAGGTCGACAACGGAAACCGGCCGCCGGCGTAGACCGGAATGCGCGGGCTCGTGTCGGCGGAGCGGGCGACGATCGCTTCGGTCTCGTGGATGAACAGGAATTTCAGCACCTCACCGCCGAACAAGAAGGTGTCGCCCGGCGCCATGGTCTCGAAGAAATACTCCTCCATTTCGCCGAGGATCCGCCCGCCGCGCACCGGACCGCGCCTGGCCGAAAAGGCGAGACGGACTTTGAGCTTCGGCATTTCGACGATGGTGCCGACATTCAGCCGCCACACCTGGGCGATGTCCGGATTGGAGACGCGCCAGGTGCCGTCCTTGGTCTGGCGGATCTTGGCATAGCGTTCGTAGGCCCTCAGCGCATAGCCGCCGGTGGCGACGAAGTCGACGACACGATCGAAGGTTGTGCGGTCGAGGGCGCGATAGGGATGGGCCGAGGTGACTTCGGCGTAGAGATCATCGGCGACAAACGGCGCCGCCACCGCCATGCCGAGCACATGCTGGGCAAGCACATCGAGGCCGCCGGCACGGATCGGCGGCGTATCCTGGTCGCCGAGGTAGTTGGCATCGAGCGCCGCCTGACATTCCAACACCTCGAAGCGATTGGCCGGCACCAGGATGGCGCGGCTCGGCTCGTCCATGCGATGGTTGGCGCGGCCGATACGCTGGGCGAGCCGGCTGGCCCCCTTCGGCGCGCCGACATGCACGACGAGATCGACGTCGCCCCAGTCGATGCCGAGGTCGAGGGTCGACGTGGCGACCACCGCATCGAGGCCGCCGGCCGCCATCGCCGCTTCGACCTTGCGGCGCTGCGCGACGTCGAGCGAGCCGTGATGCAGGGCTATCTTCAGGTTGTTGTCGTTGATCGACCACAGTTCCTGGAACAGCATTTCCGCCTGGCTGCGGGTATTGACGAAGATCAGCGTCAGTTTCGCCCGCGTCAGCGCCTGGTAGAGGTCGCCATAGGCATAGCGGGCGGAATGGCCGGCCCAGGGGATGCGTTCCTCGGACGCGAGGATGCTGATCTCGGGGGTGGCGCCGCCAGCGACCGTGATGAGATCGGCGAGCGGCATGGTCTCACCGGCGCGGGCCGGCATCAGCCAGGCACGCAGTTCGTCCGGGTTGGCGACGGTTGCCGACAGCCCGACGGTACGCGCACCCGGCGCCAGCCGCCTGAGGCGCGCCAAGCCGAGCGCCAGCAGTTCGCCGCGCTTGGACGTCACCAGCGCGTGCAGTTCGTCGAAGATCACCGTCGTCAGGTCGCAGAACAGCGCCTCGGCCTCGCGCGCGGCGACGAGCAGTTCCAGTTGCTCCGGCGTCGTCATCAGGATGTCCGGCGGATCGTATTTCTGCCGCTGGCGCTTGTGGGCCGGCGTGTCGCCGGTGCGGGTCTCGACGCGGATGTTCAGGCCCATCTCGGCAATCGGCCGCTCAACGTTGCGGGCGACGTCGACGGCAAGTGCCTTCAACGGCGAGATGTAGAGCGTATGGATGCCGCGCCGGGCGAGGCCGCGCCCGCGGGCCGTCAGGCGCGGCAGCGTCGCGCGGCTGGCGAGATCGACAAGGCTGGGCAGAAACCCGGCGAGCGTCTTGCCGGCGCCGGTCGGGGCGATCAGCAGCACCGAACGGCCATCCCTGGCCTTTTCCAGCATCTCAAGCTGATGCGCCCGCGGCGCCCAGCCGCGCGCGGCGAACCAGGCCGCGAACGACGCCGGCAAAGGCAGGCCCTCAGGCCCTATGGTTTCGGGCGCGTACACGCTTCAGAGGTAGCGCATCGGGCGGGGAGATGGGAGCGGATTTGTCGGAGCGGCGACCTTGGAGTGGGCGGGCGCGGCGGCGATCACGACTGCACCGAGCAGCGGATGTCGCGGTTCTGCAGGTAGATGGTGGCGGTAACCAGCCGGTTGCGGGCAACATCGAACGCACACAGCTGCCAATGCAGCGCCTCGCCGCGATAGAGCTCGATGACGACCTTGCCGACCTTCTGGCTGACCACGACCTTGGCCATGGGATCGGCGGAGTTGAGGCCGGCAACCTCGGCTCCGTTGATGCGAAAGGTGTCGCGCGACGACGTCTGCGGGAACGTCCGCGTGATCTCGACGTAGCCGACCGGATCCTCGCCCGTGCAGGAATTGAGGCCGAGCGCCATCAGCCCGGCGCTCGCCCAGGCCATCAGCTGGCTCATCGCTCGGATCCATCCATCGCGCGGCCCCACTCACCAACCGGCCGGCTCATACTCAGATGCCGGGCGCGGGCGCGGTCACCGACTGGATCAGCGACTTCATCGAGCCGGACGCGGCACGCACTTCGCCGGCCAGCTTCTTGATGACGTCGAGCATCTGCTGGGCGTTGTTGAGCGCCTGCAATTCCTCGATGTAGTCGCTGCGCGCCTGCACCTGGCGCAGCAATTCGGTGAACTCGCTGCGCGCATTGCCAAGATCGTCGGTGGCGCGCTTGGCCTCGGTCTCGATCCGGCGCCATTCCTTCAAGAGGTACTGCCGCTCGTCAGGGGTGAACTTGGTATCGCGATCGAACATCGCCTCCTTCGAGCGGGCGAAGTCGACCACCTTCTGGCCGAGCGTCATGACCTTGCCGTTGTCGGCGACCTGGCCGAGGGCGTCGGCGATCAGGCTCTGCAGCTCGGCGACCTGGGCACGTGCCGCTTCGGTCGAGGTCAGGCCTTCGATCTGCTTGGAACTCTCTTCGATCTTGGCCGAGAGATCGCCGAGCGATTTCTTCGCTTCGACAACGGCCCGGTTGAAATCGTCGACCGGATTGGCGACCTGCGGCGCCTTGTCAGCCTCGGCGGCGAAGGCGACGGATCTGGCGCCGCCGGCAGTGGTGGCGAGACCGAGACAGACGGAGATCAAAACAATCTTGATGAAATGGCTGCGCGCGGGCATGGCACGTCCTCGCTCAATGAAACGATGTGTCGACTCTGCCAATCGTTGGTGGCAAATCTGCGTCGAAACAGGCCGCGCGTCCGTCAGTTGCGCCCGTCCGGCAAACAAAAAGGCCGGGGACACGCCCGGCCTTTTCGCAAGCCTTCAGGTCGGACCAATCCGCTCAGCGGCAGACGCGCTTCCAGTAGCGATGGCCGTAGTCGTCCTCGTACAGCACCTTCCGGCATACCGTGACGTCTTCTTCGTAGACGCGGTGCGGGCGCTCTTCGACATAGACGCGCTCTCGCGGCTGCGAGGCGATGATCGAGCCGACGGCCACGCCGCCGATGATGCCTGCGGCGATGCCGAGGCCAACGTCGTGAGCCTCAGCCTGAGTCGCCGACCCGACGAAGGCCGTGGCGATCAACGCGGAAGTGCAGAGGGCAGCGATGAACTTGGTCATTGGTCTCCAACCTTCAATAGGATGACTGAGCGTGTTCCAGTCTGCTGATAGCCTCGCTCGCCATCGTGGTGAAATAATGTCGCCGGGCGCGCATCCGGATTACGTTAACCATTCCGCCACGTTCCTGTCCTGAGGCGCACAGGTGTTCGCGGTCTAGTCAAGCCCTTCCAAACAGGATGGCGAAACCTTCTACCGGCAATCCCCTATCCGTTCTGAGTATGCCTCGCGAGATAGCCAGAACGTCGAGCCCGGACCGCCTACCCAAGCCGATAACGTAATCCTGACGATGACAATAGCGCAAACTGCCCCTAAGGGAAAAGCCTGAAGTGACCGCCGCGTCGATTTGGTCCTCGATGGTGAAGGCAAACAGGCCGCCCGGAGCCAAGACCCGGCGCGAGGCCGCAATGATCGGCGCCAGATCGCCCAGATAGCAGAACACGTCGGCGGCGGTGACGAGATCGAGCGATGCTTCGGCCTCGCCTGCCAGCATCGTGCCGATGTCGCCGACGACCAGCCGATCGTAGGCGCCCTTGCCTCGCGCCGCGGCGATCATGCCGCTGGACAGGTCGACGCCGGTCAAATGGCCGACGCTGGCGCGGATCTCGGCTGCCATCAGCCCGGTGCCGCAACCGAGATCGACGGCGCGGGCAAACCTGCGCCCGGGCACGGCCGACTGCAGCGCGGCGGCGATCAGCTCAGGGCCGCAATAGTGGAGGCCGTCGACGAGCGACTTGTCGAAGCGCGGGGCATAGTCGTCGAAAAGATCCCGGACGAAGGCCGCTGGCGCGGCAGCGGGCGGCGCCATCGCACCGAGTCGGGCGAGTCGCAGGCTGGCGCCGAGCGTGTCCTGCGGCTCGAGTTCAAGCGCTCGGGCGAAAGCGGCAACGGCCCGATCGCGATCGCCGGCTGCCTCGCGCGCCTCGCCGAGCGCCAGCCAGCCCGGCACCCAGTCCGGCACGAGCTCCAGCGTCGTATCGAGAAGATCTCCGGCTGCGGCGGCATCGCCGTCGGCCAGCAGCGCCATGGCGTAGCTGTAGCGGCGGTCGGCGGCGAGATCGCCGGACGAGCGAAAGGCCGGTGAAGACATCGGCAGGGATCCTGCGATCGCCAATCAGGCAGATATCGGCGGCCGACAGCGGAAGGGCCTGCGGCAGGCGGCACCGGCTCGACCCTCCCTGGCGGCTGTGATAGAGCGGGAGCTATACGGTCATCCGTCGCCGGAGGGAAGGCATTGTGCCTAACCGCCCCGCCGGACCGGCAATTCGGCGTCGGAGCGACGGGCGGGCGTATTGGCGTCGGGCGCGAGGGGGAGAGCGATGGTCGGCAAGCACATCGAACGGTTCGTCGGCGGATCGCCCGGCCGGGTCGTCCTGCGCCTGGTGGTGCTGTCGATCGTGATCGGCTTCATCCTCGCCGCATTCGACCTCGACCCCGCTGCGCTGCTGCGCCGGATTATCGCCTCGCTGAGCCATTTCGTCGAATATATCGCCCATTTCGGGCTCGGCACGCTGGTCCAGCTCGGCACCTACCTCCTCTATGGCGCGGTGATCGTGATTCCGATCTGGCTGATCTCGCGGCTCCTGTCCTACCGGCGCGGTCGCTGACGCCAAAATGCGGCAGCGCAGGCGCCGATTGGGCGTCCGCGCCAGCGCACGTGTCCGCGTCACTCACATGGTCTTCGAGTCGAGAGCGTTGACGAGCGCCTCGTCGATGTCGCCGGTCGTCTTCCGGCCGGTCTTCTTCTGGTAGGTCTTCACCGCCAACTTGGTCGCAGCCGACGCCGAGCCGTCGATCGGGCCGGAATACAGGCCGCGGGCCTGCAGCGCCGATTGTGCCTTCATGACCAGCGCCCAACTGTTCACCGGCTGCGTGCCGGCCGGCTCGGCCCACACCTCGGCCTCTTCGTTGGCGGAGCGCGCCAGCGGTACCGTCTTCCAGGTGGAAATGGCGAGCTTGGCGGCGGCGAGCGACGGCTTGTCGAGATGCGTGGCGAGGTCGTCACGCTTCTTGCCGGCTTCCTGGTCGCCCTGCAGCGCGGCAAGCGCGAACCACTTGTAGGAGACGGCGAGGTCGGCCTTCACGCCCGAGCCGAGCGCATAGATGATGCCGAGATTGAACTGGCTGTCCTTCAAGCCCGATTCGGCGGCCTTGCGAAACCACGGCAGCGCCGAGGCCATGTCGCGCTCGTTGGCGAAGAGGACGCCGAGGTTGTGCATGGCGCGGACATTGCCGCCCTCGGCCGCCAGCTGGTACCAACGCTTGGCCTTGTCGACGTCGCGGGCGACGCCGAGCCCCTTTTCGTAGGCGCTGCCGAGGCGATAGGCTGCCGGCTCGAAGCCGCGACCGGCGGCACGTTCGTACCAGGCCGCCGCTTCCTTCGGATCCGGCGCGACGCCGCGCCCTTCGGCATAGCGCATACCGACCTCGAACTGCGCCTTGGCATCGCCGCTCATCGCCGCGGTCCTGAGCGCCAGCGAGCCGATCTTGTCGGCCGGCATCGGCACCGAGGCGTCCTCGGGCTTGCCGATCGACTGGGTGGTGGCGTGGTCGGCGTCGGGCTTCGGCGCCAACGCCGCGTCCGTCTGCGGCGACAGCGCAGCGAACGCCGACGTCGGGGTGGACGGCTGGGGAGCAAACGCTTGCGGCGTGAACGTCTGGGTGACACTCGACGGCGGCGCCAGCGCGGGATCGCTCGTCGCGGTCTGGGGGCCTAACACCGGCGGCGGCATGCTCTGGATGTCGGCAGGAGCCGGAGCGGTCGCGGTGCGAGGCGTCGCGGAGGCAACGGTGGTCGGCGATTGCGTCGGCTCGAGCTGCGCAGTGCGAGTCAGTTGCGTGGAGGCGACCGCCAGTGCCAGCGCGGCGACGGTAGCGCCGAGGAGCGCAATGACCAATGGCTGGCGCCGGGCTTTGAACAAGCTGGCGAACAGGCTCGTCCTGGCCGGCTTCACCCCGGTCGCGTCATCTGAGGGCAAGCCCGCGCGCATCGCCGGCGAGGCCGGGGGAACCGGCGGCGCCGGATTCGTCTGCGC
>JARLIU010000116.1 GCA_031291595.1 Ancalomicrobiaceae bacterium
CCTGCCGTCCTCGCGCGGCGACTATGCCCAGCAACCGGGGCCGCGCGCCGAGGCGAGCCTGCAGGCGGCTCCACGTGAGCGCGATGCCGCCCCGAGCGACGTCGACCGGCTGCGCACCGGCTTGCGCGACATCGAGCGGCTCAATGCCACGCTGCAGGCTCGCACGCCGTTCCTGAACGACGTCGGCCGCAAGCCCACTGCCGCCGCCGCCGTCGTTGCTGCCCCGACGCTCGACACCTATTTCCGCCGCCTGACCGACCAGATCAACGCGCTGCACTCCAGCGCCGCCGACGAGATCGCCAAGCGGCTGGAAGTCGAGATCCGCTCCATGCGCCAGGCGATCGAGGCGCGCAACGAAAACGGCGGAAGCGGCCTCAACGAGGAGGAATTGGCGGAGATCCGCGCCATCGGATCCAAGCTCGAGACGCTCGCCGCCGAACGGCGCGACCCCGAGCAGATGGAGCGCCTGTACGAGGAGATGAATCGGCTGCGCGACGCCGTACTCGACGCCGACTTGGCGGGTTCGCTGCGCAACATCGAGGCCGGCTACGGTCATGTCGTCGCCCGTCTCGACGATCTGAAGCGATCGATGGCCGATCCGCGGACGATCGAGCACATCGGCGCGGAGATCGGCGACGTGCGCGAGGCGCTGCGCTCGCTTCCTCCCACCACCGAATTCTCGCAGGTCGAGCGCCGGATCCAGGGGCTGGCCGGCAAGCTCGACGACATCCTGAAGGCCGGCGAACGCTCGTCCTTCCCGGACGCCGCCGTCGCCGAACTGCGCCAGCGCATCGACGCCCTCGATCCGGCCAAGGCGCTCAGGCAACTCGAAGACCAGTTGAAGGCGCTGAGTGACAAGATCGACACGATCGAGAAGACGGCGGCGAGCCAGGCCAATGCCCGTGCCAACGCCACCGACGATCGGCTCGCCGGCCTGATCGACCGGCTCGACACGCTCGCCAGAGCTGGGCAGGACCGCACCGGCATCGCCGAACTGTCGCGTTCCGTCGACGCCATCGCCGCTCGGCTCAACCAGCCGCGCGAACCGGCGAAACCGGTGATCCCGGCCGGATTGTTCGATCTCGATGCCCATATCGACCGGCTCGGCGACAAGCTCGACCGGCTGGAAAAGGGTTCGGCGACGAGCCAGCAGTTTGCCGCGCTCGAAGCCGAGGTCGGGTCGCTCCGGCGCGATCTGGCCGAAGGGGTTGGCAGCCGCGCCAGCGAGGACATGCTGCGCCAGGTGATGGACCGGCTCGAGCGCATCGATCCGGACCGCCTGATGCCGGAGGCCGCGCTCTCCGGCATCGTCGAGCGGGCGATGAAGCAGCACGAGGTGGACTCGCGTGCCGCCGTCAATGCCGATCTGGTCGCCTTCGAGGCGCGGCTGACCGGCTTTGCCGACGTGCTCGACCGGCTGGCATCGTCCGGCACGGCGCTGGATCTGCATATCGAAGCGCTGGAACGCGAAGTCGGCGCCATGCGCCGCGACCTCATCCGCCTGTCGTCGCAGTCGAATTCCGATATCCAGCAGCAGATGGGCCTGCTGGCGTCGCGGCTGGAGGCGATGGACGATCCGGCCTCGGGTGGCCGATTGGTCGCCCAGATCGAGGAGCAGGTCGGCCGCATCGTCGATCGGCTGGAAGTGCACGAGCGGCGCTTCACCGATATCGGCGGCATCGAGGCAAAGCTCGGCGCGCTGGAATCGCTGCTCGCCGAACGCCGTGACGACGCGCTCGAAGTGGCCCGTCTGGCGACGCGCGACGCGGTGAAGGAATTCGCCCAGTACGTCGACGACAACCGGCAGTCGGATACGGCGGTCAGGACCATCGCCGACGATCTGCGCCAGATCCAGGATGCGAGCCGCACCAGCGAGGTCCGTACCACCGATGCGCTGCAGTCGGTGCACGATGCGCTGACGACCATCGTCGGCCGCCTGGGAAGCCTGGAGCGGGCTCGAAGCGAGCATGCCTCCGCCCCGGCGGCATCACTGCCGCAGTCCGTCGGTTCGGCGTCGCCGTCGCATTCGGTCGGACTGGCGCCGCCGGCGATCGCAGCCCGGCCGCCGGTGATGGACGCCCCGCTGCCCAATCCGGAAGACCATCGCCCGCTTGAGCCCGGCTCCGGCAAGCCGGGTGGCGGCCCTGGGCCGCGGCCGATGATGCCGGACGCCGAGCCTGCCGCCCCCGGCCAGCGCCGGGCGGAATTCATCGCCGCCGCCCGTCGCGCCGCCCAGGCCGCGGCGCAGACGAATCCGGCGCCGCCGGTTCCCCCGGCCTCGCCGGCGATGCGCGCGGGCTTGCCCTCAGATGACGCGACCGGGGTGAAGCCGGCCAGGACGAGCCTGTTCGCCAGCTTGTTCAAAGCCCGGCGTCAGCCATTGGTGATTGCGCTCCTCGGCGCTACCGTCGCCGCGCTGGCACTGGCGGTCGCCTCCACGCAACTGACTCGCACTGCGCAGCTTGAGCCGACGCAATCGCCGACCACCGTTGCCTCCGCGACGCCTCGCACCGCGACCGCTCCGGCTCCTGCCGACATCCAGAGCATGCCGCCGCCGGTGTTAGGCCC
>JARLIU010000117.1 GCA_031291595.1 Ancalomicrobiaceae bacterium
AGCAGTTCGGCTCGGCCGGCAAGAAGACCGCCGTCGTCTCCACCATCAACGGCGACGCCAACGTGCCGTTCTACAAGGAGCTCGGCAACCAGGGCATCAAGGCGACCGACATCCCGGTCGTGGCGTTCTCGGTCGGCGAAGAAGAACTCGCCGGGCTGGACGCCAAGCCGCTCGTCGGCCATCTCGCCGCCTGGAACTACTTCGAATCGATCAAGAGCCCGGCCAACACCGAGTTCATCAAGAAGTGGCAGGACTACACCAAGAACCCGAAGCGCACGACCAACGACCCGATGGAAGCCAGCGTCATCGGCTTCACCGCCTGGGTCAAGGCGGTCGAGAAGGCCGGCACTACCAACGCCGACAAGGTCATCGACACGCTGCCGGGCATCGAAGTGCCGAACCTGACCGGCGGCATGGCCAAGGTGCTGCCGAACCATCACATCACCAAGCCGGTGTTCATCGGCGAGATCAAGGCCGACGGTCAGTTCGACGTGGTGTGGAAGACCAAGGACCTGGTCCCCGGTGACGCCTGGACCGACTACCTGCCCGGCTCGAAGGATCTCGAGGCCGATTGGGTCACCTTGAAGTGCGGCAACTACAACACCGTCACCAAGAAGTGCGGCGGCTGATTCCAAGCGACGCAATCTCCCCGGGGGCGGCCACCGCCCTCGGGACTTTGGTTCCTCACATCTGGCACCGGGCGTGCATTGCGGCTGAAGGACCCCCCATCCGGCCTTCGGCCACCTTCCCCCACAAGGGGGGAAGGCGCAGGAACCGGCCGATGAGCGGCGACGGCTGAGACTGATCGTGCCACATCTCCTTCCCCCCTTGTGGGGGAAGGTGGCCGAAGGCCGGATGGGGGGCAGACCTGCTCCAGCACCATCCGAAGCGAACCCCGGAACCCGAGCCATGCGGCAAATTCTCCTTCGTCTCGCCGTCCTCCTGTTGACGCTGCTGCCGGGCCCCGCGCTGGCCGAGGGCATCGACGGCGCCATTCAGCTGCTGACCACCGACAGCTATTCCGACACGATCGATGCGATCGGGCAGCTGTCGACCTCGGGCCATCCGCGGGCCGTCGCCATCGTGCAGGCGCTCGCCGACGGCAAGCTGCAATTCTCCGACAGCGCCAAGAAGGTCTACATCGACACCGGCAAGGGCCTCGTCGATGCCGCGACCGGCGATGCGGTTGCCACTCCGCCCGCCGACGTCAGCGAAGTCAGGCAGAACAACCGGGTGCGCGGCATCGTGCAGGCGACGCTCGGCTCGCTGTCGCTGATGAACCCCGATCCGGCGAAGCGGCGCGCGGCGGCGGAAGAAGTGTTCAAATCGCGCGACGAGAATGCGCTGCCGGCACTCGACGCCTCGCTCGCCAAGGAAACCGTTCCGGAGGTCGCCACGGCGCTGAAGATTGCCCGCGCCGCGATCATCCTGTTCAAGTCCGATGCACCCGAACGCGACCGCATTGTCGCGGCGCAGGCCATTCAGGTCGCCGGCACGCAGGATGCGGTGGCGCTGTTGCGTTCGCTGCCCGCCGATACGCCGAAGCCAGTGCTCACCGCGGCGCAGGCCTCGGCCAAGGCGATCGAGAACAATCTGGCCCTGTGGGCAACGGCGCAGAACGCCTGGTACGGGTTGTCGCTCGGCTCGGTGCTGCTGCTGGCCGCCATCGGCCTGGCGATCACGTTCGGCGTCATGGGCATCATCAACATGGCGCACGGCGAGATGGTGATGCTCGGCGCCTATGTCACCTTCATGGTGCAGGAGGTGATCCGCAATCACTTCCCCAGCCTGTTCGATCTTTCCCTTCCCATCGCGATCCCCCTCGCCTTCATCGTCTCCGGCCTCGTCGGCATCGGCATCGAACGCACCGTCATCCGCTGGCTGTACGGCCGGCCGCTCGACACGCTCCTGGCCACCTGGGGCATTTCGCTCGCGCTGCAACAGCTGGTCCGGACCACCTTCGGCGCCAACAACCGCGAGGTCGGCTCCCCTTCCTGGATGTCCGGCTCGTTCCAGCTCGGCCAACTGTCGATCACCTGGGGGCGGATGTGGATCATCGTCTTCGCCCTCGTCGTGTTCGCCGGACTGATCCTGATCCTGAAAAAGACGCCGCTCGGCCTGCAGATGCGTGCCGTCACCCAGAACCGTTCGATGGCCTCGGCCATGGGCATCCCGACGCCGTGGATCGACGCCCTGACCTTCGGGCTCGGCTGCGGCATCGCCGGGATCGCCGGCGTAGCCTTGAGCCAGATCGACAACGTCAGCCCCAACCTCGGCCAGGGCTACATCATCGATAGTTTCATGGTCGTGGTGTTCGGCGGCGTCGGCAATCTGTGGGGCACCCTGGTCGGCGCCATGACGCTCGGCATCGTCAACAAATTCCTCGAACCGGTGGCCGGTGCCGTGCTTGGCAAGATCCTCGTGCTCGTTGCCATCATCCTGTTCATCCAGAAGCGTCCGCGGGGCCTGTTCGCCCTCAAGGGCCGGGCGGTGGAAGCATGATCACGTCATTCCTCGTTGGCGGCCTCGACCGCAAGACGGGCATCACCATCGTCGTCTTGGCGCTGATCGCCGTCGGCGTGACCTATGCCAACGCGTTTGTGCCGGATGCCAGCCCGCTGCATGTTTCGACCGGCAGCATGCTGTTGTTCGGCAAGTACGCCGCCTACGCGCTCTTGGCCGTCGCCCTCGACCTGGTCTGGGGCTACTGCGGCATTCTCTCGCTCGGGCATGGGGCGTTCTTCGCGCTCGGCGGCTACGCCATGGGCATCTACCTGATGCGACAGATCGGCACGCGCGGCGTCTACGCCGATCCGATCCTGCCCGACTTCATGGTGTTCCTCAATTGGAAGGAACTGCCGGTCACCTGGTACTTCTTCGACCACTTTCCCTACGCGGTACTGATGGTGCTGCTGGTGCCGGGGCTGTTGGCGTTCATCTTCGGCTGGTTCGCCTTTCGCAGCCGCGTCACCGGCGTCTATCTGTCGATCATCACCCAGGCGATGACCTATGCGCTCCTGCTCGCCTTCTTCCGCAACGACATGGGCTTCGGCGGCAACAACGGCCTGACCGATTTCAAGGATGTCGTCGGCTTCAACGTGCAGGCGGTCGAGACCCGCCGCGTGCTGTTCGCGCTGACCGTCGGCTTCCTCGCCCTCGGCCTGTGGCTGGCGTCGGCGATCGTCAACTCGAAGCTCGGCAAGGTGCTGATCGCCATCCGCGATGCCGAGAGCCGCACCCGCTTCATCGGCTACCGCGTCGCCGAATACAAGACGGTGGTGTTCACCGTGTCGGCCTGCATGGCCGGCGTCGCCGGCGCGCTCTACGTGCCGCAGGTCGGCATCATCAATCCATCGGAATTCTCGCCCGCCAACTCGATCGAGGCGGTGATCTGGGTGGCGGTCGGCGGCCGCGGCACGCTGGTCGGCGCCATCATCGGGGCAATCGCGGTCAACTGGGGCAAGACCTGGTTCACCGGCGTGCTGCCGGAGTTCTGGCTGTTCGCGCTCGGCGCGCTGTTCGTCGCCGGACCGCTGTTGTTGCCGAAGGGCATCATCGGCTCGCTGTCCGATCTGTTCACCCGGCGGAAGCAACCGGAGCGGACGACCTATGTCGCCGCGCCGGTCTCGTCGACCGAACTGGAAGATGGCGCCTCGCCGCCCCTCACCGCGGAGTAAGCCATGGACATCGCCAAAAACTCCATCCTCTATCTCGACGGCGTCGCCGTCTCCTTCGACGGCTACAAGGCGCTGCGCGGTCTGTCGATGGTGATCGCGCCGGGCGAAATGCGGGCGATCATCGGCCCGAACGGTGCCGGCAAGACGACGATGATGGACATCATCACCGGCAAGACCCGGCCCGACGAGGGCGAAGTGCTGTTCGAAGGCTCGACCGATCTGACCCGGCTCGACGAGGCGGCGATCGCCGAACTCGGCATCGGCCGCAAGTTCCAGAAGCCGACGGTGTTCGAGAGCCATACCGTCCGAGACAACCTCTTGTTGGCGCTGAAAGCCAACCGCACGCCGTTCTCAACGCTGTTCCACCGCAATACCAGGGACGAGGACAGCCGCATCGACGAATTGCTCGCCACCATCAAGTTGAGCCACCGGGCGAAGGACCTCGCCCGGAACCTCTCCCATGGCCAGAAGCAGTGGCTGGAGATCGGCATGCTGTTGGCCCAGGAGCCGAAGCTCCTCCTCGTCGACGAGCCGGTCGCCGGCATGACCGATGCCGAGACGATGGAGAC
>JARLIU010000118.1 GCA_031291595.1 Ancalomicrobiaceae bacterium
ATCGATCAGCTCTCGTCACTACTCTCTCAATTGCTTGAGAAGCGCTGAGTCAGTTCTCGCATGTTTCGATGTGACAGCATCGCGCGCCATGCGGTCAGCCGAAGGTCGTCGATCCCGCCGCAGCACGCCGGAATTGCCGCTGCGGCAGCGCGGACTGTTCGGATCGAAGCAAGCCGAATGACCAGGCGCCGCTTGAACTCGCGAGTCCCGGGCGCTTGCTGGTTGGCGGCGGTGCATTGGAGCGGGAACGTCTCAAGCGACACCGCGCCGATTGACCCGACATCGATGCGCCCGGCAACGTCCCGGGCAGCATCGATCCATGCTCCGGCCGGCACGGACGCCGGAGCTCACAGGCGGCGATCGACCGAAATGCCCCGGGCGCTCGACTGCGGCGATTTCTCGATCCGCATGCGGCTGCCATAGACATGCGGGGCGGCGGAACGGCCGACAGCGGTGGCGACGTTCTTGACGATGCCTTCGGCCACTTCGCGGGCGGTTGCCAGCACCGACATGTTGGTCTTGAGCAGGCTGGCGAAGGCTTCGTGCTTGGCCGAGAGCGCCTGGATCGTTTCTTGCGGCAGATGGCTGATCGTGACGGCGTTTTCGCGCACCTTGAAGCGCAGCTTGACGTAGGTCGCGGCAAGCTGGCTCTTTTCGGCCTGCAGGTCGGAGGCGGCAAACAGCGCGCCCTGGCGGACGCGCCGGGTTTCCTCCTCGACCAGGGCGGTCAGCTTGTCGATCGTTGCGGTCACCTGGCCGAGCAGATCCTCGGCGCCGCCGAGCGTGCCGATGAGCGGTGCCGGCGCTTGGGGAGGTGTGGGGTTCGGAAGAGCAGTCATTGCGTTTTGTGCTCCTGAAGACGGACGAGAGAGGCATAGATGTCCTTGGCCAGCCCTATGCCGCCTGCCTTGGTCACGGATTTCGCGTATTCGGTGACGAGCATGCCGCGCCAGGTTTCCTCGGCGGAGCCGCCATGGCCGAGGCCATCGGTGGGGATCCCGTCAAACATGTGTGAGAACATGTTCGACAGGAAGGTCGCCTCGTAGTCCTGCGACAGAGCCTTGAGGCGCGCCGTGGTGCCGATCGCCTGATGCGACGCCTCGGGAAGGGCCTGCCGGCCGGTGGGGGGGTTGAGAAGACCGAAAGCCATCACATCAGCTCGATATCTGCCTGCATGGCGCCGGACGCCTTGATGGCCTGGAGGATGGTGATGAGATCGCGCGGGCCGACGCCGAGGGCATTGAGCCCATCGACCAGTTCCCTGAGCGAGACGGAATTCTTCACGACCGCCATGTGGTTCTTGGACCCGTCCTCGACCGTGATCTGGGTGCGGGGCACGACCGTGGTGGTGCCGTTGGAGAGCGGGCCCGGCTGGCTCACCTGCGGCTGCTCAGTGACCGTGACGGTCAGGTTGCCCTGGGCCACGGCGACCGTCGATACCCGCACGTCCTGGCCCATGACGATGATGCCGGAGGCGTCGTCGATGATGACCTTGGCCGGCGTATCGACGTCGACGGCGAGCTGCTCGATGTCGGTGACCAGGTCGACGATATTGCCGTTGAACTTGTCGGGCAGGGTCAGGCGCACCGTCGCCGGGTCGGTCGGCTCGGCCACCGGCGTGCCCATCAGGTCGTTGATCGCCATGGCGATGCGGCGTGCGGTGGTGAAGTCCGGATTGCGCAGCGCCAGCCTGAGCGAGTTCATGCTGGCAAGCTTGAAGCCGATCTCGCGTTCGACCACCGCGCCGCTGGCGATGCGCGCCGAGGTTGGCACGCCACGGGTCACCGAAGCGGCGTCGCCCTTGACGGTGAAGCCGCCGACCGACAATTGCCCTTGCGCGGTGGCGTAGATCTCGTTGTCGGCGCCGAGCAGCGGGGTGAACAGCAATGTGCCGCCCTGCAGGCTCTTGGCGTCGCCCATCGCCGAGATGGTGACGTCGATGCGGCTGCCTTGGGTGGAAAACGGCGGCAGATTGGCCGTCACCATTACCGCGGCGACATTGGCGGTCCGAAGCGTGGCTCCGGCGGTATTGACGCCGAGTTGTTCCAGCATCGCGGTCAGCGACTGCTTGGTCATCGGCGAGTTGTTGAGGCTGTCGCCGGTGCCGTTGAGGCCGACGACGATGCCGTAGCCCTGCAACTGGTTGGAACGGACGCCCTCTATGGCTGCCAGGTCCTTGATGCGCGAGGCCGCATGGGCCTCGGGCATGAACAGGGCGGCAAGGGCGAGCGTCACGGCGAGCGCCAGGAACGGCGTTCTTGCGAAATTGATCATCAACGAGATCTCCCCAAATCTCGCAAGTCTCTATGCGAGAGCCGTGCCAGCTCCCGGGGAGCCAGCTGCCTGCAACAACTCATTGAAATGATGAGGGTTGCCCGAAATCGGCGGCAGAGTGTGCCGGGCCGCGCGCTGCCTGGCCGGCAAATCCTGCCGGGCCGTTTACGAACGATTAACTATAACGGCAAATCCTGCCTTGGACGGAGCGGGCAAAGCGATTCACTATGGGCGCGCATTCAGCTGCGCTCGGCCCCCGGCCGGTTGGTCGGGGTCGCACAACGAGCCCCGACGTGGAGTGGCAGGGATGCGGATCGAGAACGGAACCAGGATCGGGACGACGGCGGGAAAGCCGGGTGCGTCGCGGTCGAGCGGTTCGGCTTTCGCCTCGGCACTCGAGGGCGAGAGCTCGGCACCGGCGCGTGCGGCCACGACCATGGCGGCGAACCCGCTGTACGATCTCACCTCGCTGATGGCGTTGCAGGCCTTCGAAGATCCGAAGGAGCGGCGACGGCGATCGGTGAAACGCGGGCTCGATCTGATCGACGTGCTCGAAGGCGTGCAGATGGACCTGCTGGTCGGCCGGGTCGGGCAGGATCGGCTGGAGCTGTTGGCGTCAATGCTCGCCGGCAAGGCGCCGTCGGGCGATCAGCGTCTCGACGCGCTTGTGGATGACATCGAATTGCGGGTTCGTGTCGAACTGGCGAAATTCGGCCGCTATCCCGACTGACGGCGACCGCGCAAAGCCGCCTGCGCATTAGCCGACCCTTAAGTAATACGTTGATGCAGCGTGAATTTTCATGTCGCGGCGCAGCAAGCGCTCACCGCGGGAAGCCTGCTGCAAGGTGCCGGCGGCGGTGTCCGATCCGGCGACGGGCGAGCCGGATCGGCGTCGCGGCAGACCCGAAGTCCGGGCTTCATCCTAAGTTCATCGAAGATGGCGTTGTAAGTCGCTGTCCGCATGTCTATATTCCGGCCGCCAAAGCCGGGCCCCGAGGTAGAGGAGCGGGTAAGGAGCATGATGTCGGTCGAAATCGAAGACGATTATCGCCCGTCGGAAGACGAGCCCTTCATGAATGAGCGTCAACGGATCTATTTCCGGCGCAAGCTCAATCAGTGGAAGGAAGATATCCTGAAGGAATCGCGTGAGACCCTTCAGCATCTTGCCGACGAGAGTCAGAACCACCCCGATCTAGCCGACCGAGCCTCTTCCGAGACGGATCGTGCCATCGAATTGCGTGCCCGCGATCGGCAAAGGAAGCTGATCTCGAAAATCGATGCTGCCTTGAAGCGGCTGGATGACGGTTCCTATGGCTATTGCGAGGAAACCGGCGATCCAATCTCGCTGAAGCGGCTGGATGCCCGACCGATCGCCACGTTGTCGATCGAGGCGCAGGAACGGCATGAGCGACGTGAGAAGGTCTATCGCGACGAATGACGCGTTCGCGCTGACTATCTGGCGGGCCGGAGCGGGAAACTCGCGCCGGCCCGTCGTGTCTTGAACGAAGGCTGCAGCTACGCCTTCCGACGCAACCGCGTCGCAATAACGCGAAGGGCGCGGACCCTGGGGAGTGGTCCGCGCCCTTGAGATATCGTCCATGGGGAGCAGGACGATATCGAACCCTGCCGACGTGTCGCAAGTCCGGACGGAAGACCTCGTCCCGGTCTTGTGGAATTGCCCGGCCGTCAGAACGGCATCAGCACGTCGATGACCTGGCTGCCGTAGCGCGGCTGCTGCAGATCGGTGATCTGGCCGCGGCCGCCGTAGGCGATGCGCGCTTCGGCGATCTTGGATGAATCGATGGTGTTGTCGGAGGCGATATCCGCCGGCCGGACGATGCCGGCGACGATGAGTTCGCGCACCTCGAAGTTCACCCGGATCTCCTGCTTGCCCTCGATCACCATGTTGCCGTTGGGCAGCACCTGGGTGACCATGGCGGCGATGTTGGTGGTCAGGGTCTCCGACCGGTTGATCGAGCCGTTGCCGTCCGACGTCGTCGTCGAGGCGTTGTCGATGAGCGAGCCGGTGTCGACGCTTTTCGGAATGACCTGCTTGACCAGCGAGCCGGGCAGGCCGTTGATCGCGGCAGTATCGGCGGTCGTGCGGCTGCGCTTGGTCTCGTTGGCGACCTGGGCCGTGTCGTTGATCGTCACCTTCACGGTGAGGAGGTCGCCGATGCGGCGAGCACGCTGGTCCTTGAAGAAGGTGCGCGAACCGGCGCGCCACAGCGAGTTCGGAGCGTAGGCAACCGACTCCGGCGTCGGCATCGGCAGCGACACCGGCTTGTAGCCCGGCTTCGTCGTCGGATCGTCGATGGCGGAGAGCTTGGGCGTCTGCCCGACCTCGTTCAGGCGGTCGAGCGCGGAGCCGCAGCCGGCAAGCGCGATGCATGCGACGACGGGCAAGACGACGAGAGGCCCACGGTGGGACTGCGACACGATGAATTCCTCCCGGACGTCAGGGTTGCGGATCGGCCGAGGCGGTGAGCACCCCGCCCGATACCTGAACCTTGCCGGCAGCGACGACGATGCCGTGCACGATGCGCTTGGACTGCGGGTTCATGACGCCGACGGTCTCGCCGCGTATCCCCGAGTCCATGGCTTGGGCTCGGGTGGTCAGGACGAGGCCGGGGACTTCATAGACAAGGGTGATGGTGTCGCCGCGGGTGACGAGCACCGGCGGCATGACGTCGGCCGGCCCGACGCTCTGCCCGGCGCGCAGCGGCCGGCGGGCTGCCTGGCCGATGATCTGGTCCGGATCGGCCGGCCGGGCTGAGCCGACGATGTGGCGCGGCAGCTTGGTCAGGGTGACGGCATCGGGCGCGATCACGTCGCCGCGGGCGATGTCGTGGGTGATCGTCGGCGTCGGCACCATTTCGGTGGCGGTGCCGCGAACCCGCAGGCGCTCGACGCCATTGCCCTGGTCGAGCATGACGAGGGCGTCGAAGCGGCCGGTCGCCGGCCAGTAGCTCAAGGAGGCGATCCGCATCGGCTGGTCGGAATGTGGATCGGTGCGTTGCGGTTCGATCGGCTGGTCGAAGGCGACGACCAGATTCGAACCGTCCGGCAGCGGGAATTGCTTCATCGCCGTGTCGGCGACGAGTTTGGCAACATCGTCCTGGCCGAACTCGCGTGCTTCGTGGGTGACGACGACGTCGACGAGCGAGCCCGGATCGGCGTCGTAGAGGCCGGCGGCGCGGGCCGCTGCGATGACTTTGGCGGCGGAGACCGTGCCGGTCTGCCCGAGGTCGGGCGAGCGGAAGATCGGGGTCGGGCCGACCGTGCCGGCACCTTCGAAGAAGTCGCCGACGGTGACGACGTCGGAATTGACGGCGACGGCGGCGCGCAGCGTCGGTTTGCGGTCGAGATCCAAGGCCGCAGCGGCGGCCGAGGAGATGAAGCTTGTGGCAACCAGCGCCAGGACGGTGGCCCGGACGCCGAGGAAGAGCGCGGTGTGTTGCATGTTCATGGCCTAGCCCTCATGCCTGCTGGACCGACGTCTGCATCATCTCGTCGGCTGCCTTGATCACGCGGGAGTTCATCTCGTAGGCGCGCTGGGCCGAGATCAGATCGGAGATCTCGCTGACCGCATCGACGTTGGAGATTTCGAGCTGGTTCTGTAAGAGCGAGCCGAAGCCGGTATCGCCGGGATTGCCCACCTGGGCGGCGCCGGAGGAAGCGGTTTCGAAGAACAGGTTGTTGCTCTTGGATTCCAGGCCCGACTTGTTGATGAAGGTGGCCAGCTGGATCTGGCCGAGCGTCGTCGGCGAGGTGGCGTTGCCGATGACGACCTGTACCTGGCCCTCGCTGTTGACGGTCAAGCCGGTGGAATTCGACGGAATGGTGATGCCGGGCTCGACCTGGTAGCCGTCGGCGGTGACCAGCAGGCCGGTGGAGGAGCGCTCGAACGAGCCGTCGCGGGTATAGGCGGTGCGGCCGTCGGGCAGCAGCACGCGGAAGAAGCCCTCGCCGTTGATGGCGACGTCGGTTTCCTTGCCGGTCGATTCGATGGTGCCCTGCGACATGACGCGGGGCGTCGCCACGACGCGCACGCCGGAGCCGATCTGCACGCCGGTCGGCACCAGATTGCCGGCGTCGGCGCTGGCGGAGCCGACCTGCCTGAGGTTCTGGTACAAGAGGTCCTGGAAGTCCGCACGCTGCTTCTTGAAGCCGGTCGTGCGCATATTGGCGATATTGTTGGAAATGATTTCGACGTTCATTTCCTGGGCCAGCATGCCGGAGGCGGCGGTATGAAGTGCCTTCATGGTCCGTTATCTCCTCAGCTGACCTGGCCAAGCGTGGCGATCGAGTTCTTGCGCAGGTCGTCGGTCTCTTTCATCAGGCTGGCGACCGCCTGATAGCTGCGCTGGACCGAGATCATGGTGGTCAGTTCGACGACGCTGTTGACATTGGACTTTTCGAGCCGTCCCTGGACGACCTCCGGCAACGTGGCCGGAATGGCGTTGTTGCTCGAAAACAGCGTCTCGCCGACCTTCATTGGCGGCTGGTTCGGCGGGAAGTCGACGATCCTGAGCTTGCCGCGCTGGCCCTGGCTGGTCGAAATCGTGCCGTCGGCAGCGATCGAGACCGGACCTTCGCCCGGCTGGAAGGAGAGCGGGCCACCTTCGGTGAGAACCGGATAGTTGTTCTGCGTCACCAGCTGGCCGGCATTGTTGATGGCGAACGAGCCGTTGCGGGTGTAGCGCTCGCCGGCCGGCGTCTGCACGGCGAACATGCCCTGGCCGCTGATGGCCACATCGAGCGGGTTGCCGGTCGTCTCGGTCTGGCCGGGCGAATAATCGACGACGTTGGCATCGTCCAGCACGAAGCTGATCCGCCGATCCGAGCGCAGGAACGAATTGTCCACGGCGCCGGGCATCGTTTGTTCCTTGAACATCAACGACTGCGACTTGAAGCCGAGCGTGTTGACGTTGGCGAGGTTGTTCGCGATGAGATCGAGCTGGCGGGCAAGCGACGTCTGTCGCGACAGCCCGACGAGCTGAGCGTTGTCCATGGATATCTCCCCATTGGCCGCCGCAAACTCCCCAGTCCAGGCGACCGTCGTAGGGATTGCACGCTCCGTGCCAGAAATTAACCAATGTGAATTCAGATGGTTAATATGAGCGCGATGCCCGAAACGGGCAGGTTCTGCCGGCACTTTCCGGCGACCCGGCAAAGATTGCCGTGGTTGATAAAGGGTTAATCGTAACCACTCGTTAACCATTCACTGGGTAGATTTTGCCTAGGGCAGGATGCTTGCGGAGGGAGTCGCCACGGCGCTCGATCCACAGGAGACATCGCTGTTTGATCAGGATCAGACACGCCGATCGAGCCGTCGCCTGATCGATGTGACGCGATCGCGCACTCGGGCGGACCCAGAACCGCCAGCACTTGCAATGGTGGAGCAATGGCCAAGCAACCCGAGAAGAGAGAGCCGGAGCCGGACGAAGTCCCCGCCACCGGCGGCGGCAGGAAGAAGCTGATCATCTTCGGCAGCGCCGGCCTCGTCGTCGTATTGCTGGCCGGCGGCGCGGCGGCCTATCTCCTCGGGGCGTTCGGCGGCAAGCCGGCGGAGCCGGCGGGCGATCCGGCCCATCCGACAGTGGCGGTCAAGCCGGCGCTGTTCGTCGATCTACCCGAGATCGTCGTCAATCTTTCGTCTGTCGACCAGCGCGCCTCGTTTCTGAAGCTCAAGATCGCGCTGGAAGTGTCGCAGAAGGAGACGGTCGACAAGATCCAGCCGGTGATGCCGCGGGTGCTCGACGCCTTCCAGGTTTACCTGCGCGAACTCAGGACCACCGACCTTGACGGGTCGGCCGGCCTGTTCCGCGTCAAGGAGGAGCTGCAGCGCCGGGTCAACATCGCCATCTATCCGGCGCATATCGACCAGGTGCTGTTCCGGGAAATTCTCTTGCAGTAGGCGGATCCGATGGCGGACGAAAACGAAGAAGGCTTGGAAGATCTGGATGCTGCCTGGGGTGCGGCACTGGCGGAACAGAAGGGCGATACCGACGTCGATATGGACGATTGGGGCGCCGCACTCGCCGAACAGGGCGTGGTGCAGGATACCTCGACCTCGGGCAACTGGACGCTCGCGTCCGATGATCCGAGCCTCGATCTCGACCAGGCGACGCGCGGCGGCGACCGCATTCTCAACCAGGAGGAAATCGACAACCTCCTCGGCTTCGATGTCGACGAACACATCGCGCAGGAACAGTCGGGCATCCGCGCGCTGATCAACTCGGCCCTCGTCTCCTACGAACGCCTGCCGATGCTGGAAATCGTGTTCGACCGCCTGGTGCGGCTGACCACGACCTCCCTGCGCAACTTCACCTCCGACAACGTCGAAGTATCGCTCGACAGCATTACCTCGGTCAGGTTCGGCGACTATCTCAACTCGATCCCGCTGCCGGCAATTCTTGGCGTGTTCAAGGCGGAGGAATGGGATAACTTTGGGCTGGTAACGGTCGATTCGAGTCTCATCTACTCCATCATCGACGTTCTCTTGGGCGGCGGGCGCGGTACCACGCCGATCCGCGTCGAGGGGCGGCCCTATACGACGATCGAGACCAATCTCGTCCGCCGTATGATCGAGCTCGTGCTCGCCGATGCCGAACAGGGGTTCGCCCCGTTGTCGCCGGTCAAGTTCACGCTCGAGCGGCTGGAGACGAACCCGC
The DNA here is from genome assembly GCA_031291595.1 of Ancalomicrobiaceae bacterium. Taxonomy (GTDB): domain Bacteria; phylum Pseudomonadota; class Alphaproteobacteria; order Rhizobiales; family Ancalomicrobiaceae; genus CAIYYN01. The sequence continues at coordinate 8,952 of JARLIU010000118.1, forward strand.
GCTTCGCCGCGGTGTCGCGGCCGGCGAACGCGGCGATCCTGGCCGAGTTCCGCATCGATATGGAGGACCGCGGCGGCAAGATCGAAGTGCTGTTGCCGTACGCCACGCTGGAACCGATCCGTGATCTGCTGCTGCAGATGTTCATGGGCGAGAAGTTCGGCCGTGACCCGATCTGGGAAGGGCATCTGGCAACCGAGATTTTCGGAGCCGAGATCGAAGTCGATGCGGTGCTGTTCGAGCGGGAACTGTCGCTCGCCCAGATGCTGGAACTCGAGATCGGGCAGACGCTCCTCTTCGACGTCGGGCCGCAGGACCCGGTGACCCTCAAGTGCGGCGGCATCCCCCTGACCGAAGGCGTCATGGGGCGCGTCGGCGAAAAGATTTCAGTGCGCGTCTCGAAAAACCTCAAGCGTCCAAAAATGACCTTCGCCGCTTTCGAAAAGGCGGCATCGCAGAAGGAGATGCAGGCGTCATGACCGGATCCCTGATTTCGATGGCAGCCGAGGCGCTGGTGGCGCTGCTGCTGATCATCACCATCGGCTATTGCGTGCTCCTGAACAGCCGCCTGAAGCGGCTCAGGGCAGACGAATCGGACCTACGGGCCACCATCTCGGAGTTGGTGATGGCCACTGAGATTGCCGAACGCGCCATCGGCGGGCTGCGTGAGGCCGCACTCGATTGCGACAAGACGCTCGCCGCGCGGGTGCGCGAGGCGGAGTATTTCTCCATCGAAATCGCCCGCGAGATCGGCGAGGGGCAGAAGGTGCTGGCGCGCATCAAGCAGATCGCCAGCGCGGTCAGGCGTGCCGATGCCCAGACGCAGGCCCAGTCCCAGGCCGAGGCGGAGGACCCGGCGTCGGCGCAGGCGTCATCTGCGGTGGGCGAGGTTGCCGTCCCGCCGCCGCTGCCGCCCGAAGCGGTCGAAGGCAGGCATATGTTGCATTCGAACGATCATGCTTATCGAACGTCAATGGCCGAAGCGCACGCTGAGGACGAGACGGAAGCATCTGTACCGGTCAATCTCCCGGCCGAAGAC
>JARLIU010000119.1 GCA_031291595.1 Ancalomicrobiaceae bacterium
GATCGGCGTCCCACGGCGGGCTCGCCGTCGGACCTGCGCTGGCGGAGCACCCATGACTGCAGAACGGACTTGTCCGGCGCCGGAAGCCCTCGGGCCGACGATCACCATCGGTGAGATCCTGGTGGAGATCATGGCGGCCGTACCGGGCGACGGCTTTCTCGAACCGCTGACGCTGGTGGGGCCCTATCCGAGCGGCGCTCCGGCGATCTTCATCGACCAGGTCGCCAAGATGGGCGGCGGCGCCGGCATCATCGCCTCGGTCGGCCGCGACGATTTCGGCGAGGTCAACATCCGCAGGCTTGCCCGCGACGGGGTCGATACGTCCGCCATCTCGCGCTCGGACCATCTGCCGACCGGCACCGCCTTCGTGCGCTACCGGCCCGACGGCGGTCGCGATTTCGTCTTCAACATCGCCCACAGCGCTGCCGGCGATCTCGCCATGACCGACGCGGTGCGGCGGCTGATCGAGCGGGCAGGGCATCTGCACGTGATGGGGACGGCACTGTCGATCCCGCGCGCCTGGCCGATCCTGACGGCAGCGCTCGACACGGTGAAGCGCCGCGGCGGCTCGGTGTCGTTCGATCCCAACCTGCGCAAGGAGTTGATGGCGCCCGAGGTGGAGCAGCGCTTCGAGACGGTGCTGGCGGCAACCGATCTGTTTCTGCCGTCGGAAGAAGAGATCTTCCTGGCCGGCGAGGCGTCCGATGTCGATGCCGCCGCCGCCGCGCTCCTGGCCCGCGGCGTGCGTGAAGTGGTGGTGAAGCGCGGCGCACGCGGCGCCACCCGCTATTCGGCCGACGGTACGCTCGACCGGCCGGCGTTTGCCGTCGCCGAAATCGATCCGACCGGAGCCGGCGACTGTTTCGGTGCCGGCTACGTGACGGCGCGGCGGCTGGGGCATGGCCCCGAAGCCGCCTTGCGCTTCGCCGCCGCCGCCGGTGCCCGCAACGTCACCTTGCGCGGGCCGATGGAAGGCACCTCGACGCTGGCCGAACTCGACGCGCTGATGGCGTCGCAACGGACGATCTGACCATGCTCACCGCACTCGCTGCCACGCGCCGGCTCGGCGCCCCCCTTGGCATTCCCTCGATCTGCACGGCGCACGAGACGGTGCTCGCCGCCACGCTGGCGCGCGCCAAACGCACCAGCGTGCCGGTGCTGATCGAAGCGACCTGCAATCAGGTCAACCAGTTCGGCGGCTACACCGGTTTGCCGCCCGCCGACTTCGTCGCGCTGGTGCGCCGGCTGGCGGCATCCGAGGGGCTGGACGAGACGCGGATCATCCTCGGTGGCGATCATCTCGGGCCCAATCCCTGGAAGAAGCTTGCCGCCGACGAGGCGATGGACCGCGCCAGCGCCATGGTCGACGCCTACGTCCGGGCCGGCTTTGCCAAGATCCATCTCGACGCGTCGATGGGCTGTGCCGGCGAACCCGCAGCGCTCGACGATGCCACCACCGCCGGCCGGGCCGCCCGACTCGCCGCCGTCGCCGAACGGGCGGCGCATGAGGCCGGCCTCGCCGCACCTGTGTATGTGATCGGCACCGAGGTACCGGTGCCGGGCGGCGCCGATCACGTGCTCGATCGGGTCGCCCCGACGACGGCTGCCGCCGCGCGCCAGACGATCTCCGTCCACCGCGACGTGTTTCACGGTCAACGGCTGGAAGCGGCCTTCGACCGGGTCATCGCGCTCGTGGTGCAGCCGGGAGTGGAATTCGGCAATGCCAACGTCGTCGCCTATCGCCCCGAGGACGCGCGCGACCTCTCCCATGTGCTCGACGGCGAGCCATCCTTCGTATTCGAGGCGCATTCGACCGACTACCAGACGTCGGCGGCGCTGAAGGCGCTGGTCCGCGACGGCTATCAGATCCTGAAGGTCGGGCCAGCGGTGACGTTCGCGCTGCGGGAGGCGCTGTACGGGCTGTCTTATATCGCCGGCGAGATCTCGGCCGACTATCCGGCCAGCGCGCTCCAGGCGGAGATGGACCGGCTGATGCTGGCCGAGCCCGGCGATTGGCAGGGGCATTACCACGGCGACGCGCGGTCGCTGCACGTCCTCAGGCACTACAGCTACTCCGACCGCATCCGCTATTACTGGCAGCGGCCGGAGGCCGTGGCGGCGGTCGCCCGGATGATGGCGGCGCTCGGGGCCGCACCGCTGCCGGCGACGCTGGTCAGCCAGTTCCTGCCGCAAGCGCAGCCGTTCGCCAAAAGCCTCTGCGCTGCCGACCTGATCGTCGCGGCAGTCGACCGGGTGCTGGCGGACTATGCCGAGGCCTGCCGGCCATAGCGCGCTCGGTCGGCCGCTGACGCCATGGCAGCTGCGCCGAAAGGTGGGCAGGGCAACCGGGACCGGCACGCCGTGCCGTGCCGGCAGATCCGCGCGCGCCCGAATTGCACAGAAACGCATCAGGTCTCCGGCCAGCGCCGACAACGTATCGAATGTTTTCAAGGCTGCTAGCCGCTTAGGACAATGCACTACGCACGATGTTGCCATAAATATGCGGAACGAGGGAAGGCTACAGCGAAGTCGACGCCGCAAAGCGTGGATCGGGCGCAAGCCGTTCCGCTGTCGTCACTCCATCCCATTTCTGATCGTGGCATACGCTTCCTGACTGTCACGACTTCCGCGAGCTACTGATCATGTCGGACTCGACGACGAGGGCTGCCGAGGTGCCCGCATCTGCGGCCGATACGGCCGATTGCCCGGCGGCAATACCGAATTTCCGCACCATCGCGCTGATCATCGCCAGCGCCATGTTCATGGAACAGCTCGATGGCACCGTGCTGGCGACCGCCCTGCCGACCATGGCGCGTGACTTCGGCATCAGCCCACCGGCCGTCAGCATCGCGCTGACGTCCTATTTGCTCAGCTTGGCGATCTTCATTCCAGCCAGCGGCAAGATCGCCGACCGGTTTGGCTCGCGCAACGTCTTTCGCGGCGCGATCGTTACCTTCGTGCTCGGGTCGATCCTGTGCGCCCAGGCGCCCAATCTCGCGCTTCTGGTGGTTGCCCGACTGCTGCAGGGGCTCGGCGGTGCCTTGATGATGCCGGTCGGTCGACTGATCCTGATGCGCAACGTCGCGCGCCATGATCTGGTGTCGGCGACATCGTGGCTGTTGGTGCCGGCCCTGATCGGACCGCTGCTCGGGCCGCCGCTCGGTGGCCTGATCGTCAGCTATCTGGACTGGCGCTGGATCTTCTACATCAACGTGCCCATCGGCTGCCTGGGGATTCTGCTGGTCAGCCTGTTCATACCGGACTCGAACGCGAATTCCGACGAACCATTCGACGGCGTCGGCTTCGTCCTGTCAGGGCTGTCGCTCGGGCTGTTGCTGTTCGGCTTCGAACTGTCGAGCCACGAAGGACTCGCTTCGCTCTCGGTGGCCCTCGTGGCGCTCGGACTGGCCGCCGGCATCGCCTATCTTCGCCACGCCCGCCATCATCCGGCGCCGATCCTGGATTTCCGCCTGATGCGGATTCCGAGCTTCGGCACGTCGGTGATCGCCGGCTCGTTGACGCGGATCACGCAAGGCGCGCAGCCGTTCCTGCTGCCGCTGATGCTGCAGCTCGGGTTCGGCTTCACGGCGGCCGGCGCCGGCCTCATCGTCACGGCGACCGCGATCGGCTCATTGAGCATGAAGGCGTTTGCGCCGAGCATCCTCAGGTGGTTCGGCTTCCGCTCCAGCATGATCGTGATCGGCCTCATCTCGACCTTCGGCTATGCGCTGTGCGCCGCGTTCCGGCCGGACTGGCCGGTCGAACTGATCTTCGCCATTCTGGTCGGCTGTGGCTTCTTCATGTCGTTTCAGTTCACCGCCTACAACACGGTGGCCTACGACGAGATCGAGCCGAAGTGCATGAGCGCGGCCACCAGCTTCTACACCACGTTTCAGCAGATGATGCTGTCGCTCGGCATCTGCATCGGCGCGCTGGCGCTGCATGGCGCGATCCTGCTGCGGGGGCGGGAGAGCCCGGCGCTTGGCGATTTTTCCGTCGCCTTCCTCGTCGTCACCGGCATATCGCTGACGGCGACGATCTGGAATGCCCGCTTCTCCAAGACGGCGGGCGAGCAGATGCGCGGCCGTCGCAAGGAAGTGCTCGCCGAGGTCGAGTAGGGCACAGCCCCGGCAAGGTGCTGAGCCCAGGTTGCCGTTTGAGCAGAACCCGTTACGCCAGTTTGTTCTGGTAAAGCCGCAGGCGGATGTAGGCGGCGGACAGCAGCGGCGTGGCGATCCCGGCCGCCGCCGCCCGCCGTACCAGATCGCCGACGATCGCCTCGACCTCGACCGACCGGCCGCGCTGCAGGTCGCGGAACATCGAGGAGGCGTAACCCGATCCCTTCGCGGTCAGCTGTGCGCGCGTCGTCTCAACGAAGGCGTCCGACGGCGCATCGCCGACTGCCCGGATCACCTCGACCACCTCGTCGAGCAAGTCCGAAGCGAAGGCCGCCCCGCCGGGGCAGGCTTCGATTTCGCCGATCACGCCACCCGCCAGACAGGTGGTTGCGCCGAGCGCGGCGAGAAGCACCCACTTCTCCCACATCTCGCGACGGATGGTGTTGGACAGCCGCGCGCCGATGGCGGCCGCGCGCATGAACTCGTCGAGGGACCGGATGCGTGGCGACGTCGTGCCGTCGAGCTCGCCATAGATGAGTTCCTGTAGCGGCGTCATCTGCACGATGCGGCCGTCATCTTCGAGCGTCGTCACCACTTTCAAGGCGCAACCGATCACGTTGCGCGGCGCAAAGCGGGCGGCGATGCTGTCCAGATGCCGCATGCCGTTCAGCACCGGCAGGATCATGGTGTCAGGACCGACCGCCGGGGCCATGTCGTCGAGCGCCGCGTCAAGCGTGTAGCCTTTCACCGTGAGCAGGACGACGTCGTAGGGGGCGTCGATGGTCTGGGCGGTCACCAGCTTCGGATCGAGTGTGACATCGCCATGCGGGCTGGAGATGCGCAGGCCGCTTTGCTGCAGCTGCGCGGCGCGCGACGGGCGGACCAGAAAGGTGACATCGCGACCCGCCTGGGCCAGCCGCGCGCCGAAATAGCCGCCGGTCGAGCCGGCTCCAACCACCAAGAGACGCATGCGTCAGTTCTCCCTCGATATCTCGATATCGTTCAAATCCGCTCGGGGCGCCAGGGACACCCGACAGGCCTGTCAGGGTCCGGCGGCGGCCATCGCTTTTGCCGGCGATCCCGTCGGATTGGGATCGCCGCAACGATTGCCGACCTGATCCCACATCGAACTCGAAAACAGCCGTGCCGTCTCGAGCGGCCGATGGTCGATCACCCGCAAGTCGGCCACTCCTACCGCGTTGTCGTGGACGATCGCCAGACATTCGATCGGCATAGCTCGTATCTTCTCCCGGCAGGATTGCACGCAGCCGCTGCAACTGAGCGACCCGTTGCCGCTGAAGGCCAGCGCCCCAACCATACCGGTCCGTCGGAGTCCGGCCGGGCGGTGCCGTCGGCCCGGCGCCCGTCCGCCGATGTCGTGCCCGATCGCGCCGGATTGCCGCTCCGATAGGCGGTAACACCGATCGCTATCGATTTGATGTTGGCCGCCGTTGACAAATCAGGTCGAGCGGAGCGATAGCTAGCGGCAGGCAGCCATAGCTGTCTGTTCAGCAGAATTACTAGAGCGCAGAGAATAGTAATTCCCGAAAAGGGGATACTATTGCCTGCGCTCTTTTGCGTTTTGGGCCCTAGGAGGAAAGAATGGCCGGAATCAACGACTTTTCGATGAGCCTGTTCTCATTGAAAGGCAGGAACGCAATTGTCACGGGCGGCAACACAGGACTTGGGCAAGCCTTCGCACTGGCGCTTGCCAAGGGCGGCGCCAATCTACTTGTCCCGAGCATCACCGACGACGGCGGCGAGACCCGGCGGCTGATCGAGGCCGAAGGCGTGCGCTATGACGAGTTGGCGATCGATATCACCGCCGCGGGAGCGCCTAAAAAAATCATAGACCGATGCGTCGAGGTGTTCGGCTCGGTCGACATCCTGGTCAACAGCGCCGGCATCTGCATCAACATCCAGGACGTCACCCAGTTCGGCCGCGAAGCCTGGGACAAGATGATCGCCGTCAATCTCACCGCCGCGTTCGAGATGAGCCATGAGGCGGCGAAGCGGATGATCCCGCAGAACAGCGGCAAGATCATCAACATCTGCTCGCTGTACTCGTTCCTCGGTGGCCAATGGTCGCCGGCCTATGCGTCAACCAAGCATGGCCTGACCGGCTTCACCAAAGCCTATTGCGATGAGCTGGCCCAGTTCAACATCCAGGTGAACGCGATCGCTCCCGGCTATTTCGCCACCAAGCTGACCGAGAAGACGCGTGCCAACCCCGAGATCAACAAGCGCATCCTCGACCATATCCCGGCCAACCGTTGGGGCGACCTGGCGGATCTGATGGGAACGACGGTGTTCCTCGCCAGCCGGGCCGCCGACTACATCAACGGCCAGATGATTGTGGTCGACGGCGGCTACCTGGTCCGCTGACGTCGTGCCACCCGACACTGCGTCGCATCGTGCCGGTCGAGACTTTGGCGGGATGCCGCGGTCGGCCACCGCTGAACCCTCGGCGGCCGACCGGAGACCGAGAAACGCCGGCGGCGCCCGCAGCCCCGCTGCAATCAACAAGCCCAATCATGGGGGGAGACTATGACCATAGCAGTAAATTCAACGGCGGCTCCGGCCTCGGTCAGCGACAAGGCCAGATACTTCCAGTTCGCGCTGTTGCTGCTGGCGGCAGGCGCGATCTATCCGCTGCTCTACCTCCGGCAGAACTTCGAACACACGCTGCTCCTGGGCTTCAACATCACCTCCAAGGATCTCGGCGACTTCAACTCCATCCTTGGCCTCATCTACGTCTCGACCTATATTCCGAGCGGTTGGCTGGCCGACCGTTTCTCGCCCAAGAAGCTGATCGTGTTCTCGGTCGGCGCCGTGGGTCTCCTCGGCCTGTGGTACTCCACCTTCCCCGGCTACTACGCCCAGATGACGATCTTCATCGGCTGGGGCCTGTGCGCCGGCCTGACGTTCTGGGCTTCGCTGATCAAGTCGGTCAATCTGCTGGGCGGCAAGGACGAACAGGGCCGATTCTTCGGCGTGCTCGACGGCGGTCGCGGTCTGGTCGAAGCCGTGCTGGCGAGTGCCGCCGTCGCCATCTTCGCCTACTACATGGGCACCGGCAGCGACGAGCAGCTGGGCATCCAGGGCTTCAAGGTGGTGATCTACATGTATTCGGCCGCCTGCATCGCCATCGCGCTGCTGGTCGCCTTGTTCCTCGACAACGAAATCGTCAGCGCCAATGACGCTGTCGACCCGGCCGTCGCCAATGAAAACATCGTCCGGCGCACCTGGGATGATCTGGTCATCATCTTCTCCATCCCGCAGGTGTGGGTGATGATGCTGATCCTGCTGTGCGGCTACATGCAGTTCTGGGCCACCTATTCGGTGTCGTCGTTCCTGCAGGAGCACTACAAGGAGACGGCGGTGGTCGCCGCCTTCATCACCATGACCAAGCTGTGGATGCGGCCGATCGGCGGCGTCGGCGGCGGCTTCCTGGCCGACTGGCTGTCGCGGCCGGCGGTGTTGGGGTCGGCGATGGTGCTGGCGTCCTTGGCGCTGTTCGGCTTCACCTACTTCCCGGCCAATGCCGGCGCCTTCATCCTGCTGTTGTTCGTCATCGTGCTCGGCATCTCCACCTATGCCATCCGCGGCCTGTATTGGTCGATCCTGGATGATTGCCGCATCCCGACTCGTGCCGTCGGTCTCGGCATCGGCGTCATTTCGATGGTCGGCTACACGCCGGACATCTTCCTGCCGCAGATCAACGCGGCGCTCGTCGCCGCCTACCCCGGCGTCGCCGGCGCGCAATACTACTTCGACTTCATCGCCATCTGCGGGTTGATCGGCGCGGTCGCCGCCTTCACCTTCAGGCCGCGCAAGCCCAAGGCCAACTGAACCGGGCCTGCCAACCGGAAGGGGCGGCCCGGCGTCGCTCCTTCCGCCATCTCAAACAAGCAACCAAGTCCCCCCAAGAGACTGAAGCGATGGACTTGCGCCGGCAGGCGGAGCGGTCGCGGAGGAGAGGCTTACACTATGGCTATGCGTTATCTGATCGGCGTCGACGGCGGATCGCAGAGTTCGAAGGTCGTCATCTTCGATCTCGACGGCAACGTCGTCTGCGAAGGTCACCAGGAATTGCAGCCCATGCATCTGCCCGAGCCGGGCGTCGCCGAGCATCCCGATGACGATCTGTGGGACTCGACTGCGGCGGCCTGCCGCGCGGCCATGGCGGCTTTTCCGGGCGATCCGAAAGACATCGTCGGCGTCGGCATCGGCTCCATCCGCTGCTGTCGCGTGCTGATGAAGGCTGACGGTACTCTGGCCGCCCCGGTCATCAGCTGGATGGACCGGCGTACCGCCCGACCCTACGAGCACGATGTCCCTGACGTCGCCTACGTCACGGCGACCACCGGCTATATCAACCACCGCTTCACCGGCGCACCCGTCGACACCGCCGCCAACTATGTCGGCGAATGGCCTGTAGACAACGACAGCTGGGACTGGAGCACCGACCCGGCCGCCTTCGAGCGCTACAACGTGCCGCGCGCCATGCTGTTCGATCTGGCCATGCCCGGCGCCATCATCGGCCACGTGACGGAGGCGGCCGCGCGGCTGACCGGCATTCCCGCCGGGCTGCCGGTGGTCAACACTGCCAACGACAAGGCGGTGGAGGCGCTCGGCATGGGTTTGATGAGCGACGACGCGGTGCTGATTTCGCTCGGCACCTACATCTGCGGCATGACCACCGGCGCGCGCAACATCACCGACGCCGCCGGCTTCTGGACCAATCTCGCTTGCGAGCCGCGCCGCTACCTGTACGAGAGCGGCGGCATCCGCCGCGGCATGTGGACGGTGTCCTGGTTCAAGCAGCTGATCGGCGACGATCTCGCCGTCAAGGCCGCCGCCGCGCATCTGCCGGCCGAGGCGCTGCTCGAATGCGAGGCCGCCAGAACGCCGGCCGGCGCCGAAGGCCTGATGATCGTCCCCGAATGGCTGGCGCCGCCGCACGAACTCTACCGCAAGGGGGCAATCCTCGGCTTTGACGGCCGGCACGGCCGCGGTCACATCTACCGTGCCATCCTGGAGGCCATCGCCCTCACTATGAAGGGCCACTCGGATGCCATGTTCGACGACTTGGCCAAGCGGCCGCAGAAGGTCATCGTCTCCGGCGGCGGCTCCAACAGCGACCTGTTCATGCAGATCTTCGCCGACGTGTTCGGCCTCACTGCGGAGCGCAACGTCGTGCACGGCGCCGCCGGCCTGGGCGCGGCCATCTGTGCGGCGGTAGCGACCGGCCAGCATGCCGATTTCGACAGTGCGGTCGCCGCCATGGTGCGCACCGAGAAGAGCTTTGCGCCGCAGCCGGCCAATGTCGCCCTCTACGACCGAGTCCGCCGCGAGGTCTACGCCGGCCTACGCGAGGGACTGGCCCCCATCCTCCAGCGCAGCTACCCGATCTTCGGGTGAGCGTCGCCGATCCAACCGACGGACTTTCCAAGGACACACCATGCCCATCACCCGCACAGAAATCGTCGAACGTCTCATCGCCATGCTCGGCCCCGACCAGGTCGTCACCGACGCGGACGTGCTGAAGCTGTCGAGCGTCGACCGCTTCCGTCGTTACGAGGAACTCAACGGCGTGTTCATGCTGCCGATCCCGGCGGCAGTCGTCTATGCCGAGAGCGCCGCCGACGTATCGGCCGTGCTCGCCTTTGCCAACGACAACCGCATCAACGTCGTGCCGCGCACCGGCCGCTCGGCCACCGAAGGCGGTCTGGAGACCGTCGTCGAGAATTCCATCGTGCTCGACGGCTCGCGCATGAACCGGATCCTCAAGATCGATCCCTACAATATGCTGGCGACCGCTGAGTGCGGCGCGCCGTTGCAGGCGGTCGAAGACGCGGCGCGCGCCCTCGGCCTGACCACCGGCCATTCGCCGCAGTCGAAGCCGCTCGCCCAGATGGGCGGCCTGGTCGCCACCCGCTCGATCGGCCAATTCTCGACGCTCTACGGCGGCATCGAGGACATGCTCATCGGCCTGGAGGCAGTATTTCCCAACGGCCAGATCTGCCGCATCAAGAACGTGCCGCGCCGGGCCGCCGGACCCGATATCCGCCATATCGCCATCGGCAACGAGGGCGCGCTGTGCTTCATCACCGAGGCGACGGTGAAGCTGTTCAAATTCCAGCCTGAGAACCACGTGTTCCTCGGCTATACGCTCGACAGCATGAAGGACGGCTTCGAGATCCTCAGGCAGGTGATGGTCGACGGCTACCGCCCGTCGGTGGCCCGGCTGTACGACCCGGAAGACGGCGCCTATCACTTCTCCTCGTTCGCCGACGGCAAATGCGTGCTGATCTTCGTCGCCGAAGGGCCAGCCGCCATCACCAAGGCGACGGCAGAGGCGATCGAGGCGATCGTGGCGGCCAGCGGCGTCTGCAAGGCCGTCGAGCGCAAGGTGATCAAGAGCTGGTTCGACAACCTCAACTGGGGCCCGGAAAAGGTTGCCGAAGAGCGGGTCGAGATCATGACCACGCACAACATCGGCAATACCACCGAGATCTCCGCCACCTGGGATGTCATCAACGACATCTACGAGCGCGCCTCAGCCCGCATTCGCGCCGAGATCCCCGACATGACGCTGGTCGGCGGCCACTCCTCGCACAGCTATCTGAACGGCACCAACCTCTACTTCGTCCACTACTACAATCTGGTGGACATCAAGCCGGAGGAGGAGATCGTCAAGTACCACCACCCGATCAAGAAGATCATCGTCGAGGAGACGATCCGGGCCGGCGGCTCGATGTGCCATCACCACGGCGTCGGCAAGCATCGTGCGCCCTGGATCAAGGACGAATACGGCTCGTCCTATTACATGCTGGAGACGCTGAAGCGGGCCTTTGACCCGAACGGCATCATGAACATCGGCACCATTATTCCCAAGGCCTGACGTCGGCAGCGCACCGGCCTCTCTCACCGGCCGGTGCGCCATTGCGGGGCGCGAGTCCCGATCGGCGGCGATACCGTGCCGGCAGGCGTTGACAGCCTGTCGGCATCACGCATCTCACCCGGGATCCTCCCGGCGGCACGGGACAGCGTATGGACGCATTGCTTGCCTTCAAGATGGTTCCGGATCTCGACCTGGTCACCGGCGAGATGGTCGAGGGCGAGTCGACCGCCGTCGACACCGGTTACCTGCGTCCGATCATCAACCCCGATGACGAAGGCGCGCTGGAATTGGCGTTGCAACTGCGCGATCAGGCCGAAGCGGCAGGCGCGACGCTGCCGCTGTCGGCCGTCTCGGTCGGCGGCCCTGCCGCGGATCGGGTGCTGAAGACGCTGATGGCGCTGCGTTTCGCGCGGGCGATGCGTCTCGCGACCGCCGAGGATCTCACCTTCCGCCCGGACATGGTCGCCCGCGACCTTGCCGACAGGGTGCGGCAAGGCGGCCATCGCCTGCTCATCCTCGGCCGGCAGTCGAGCGACGGCGCCAGCGGTTTGGTGCCGCCGCTGGTTGCCGCCAGCCTCGGTTGGCCGCTGATCGCCGACGTCATCGATCTCAGCTATCGGACGGATGCTGCGCTGATGGTGACCTGCCGCCGGCCCGACGGTGTGCTGAGGCTGACGCTGCGTCCGCCTGCCGTGCTGGCGATCGCCGACGTCGCTGCGAGCTACCTGCGCTCTCCCACGCTGAAGGACCGCATGACGCACGGCAAACGGCCGATCGAAGTCATCGACGTCGCGGAACCCGTCGCCAACAATGCCGGAATCGCGCCGTTGCAGCCGCTGCCGATCGGGTATTCCAGCAGTGTCGAGCGGCGCAGCGCCGTCATGGTCGACGGAAGCGACGTTGCGGCAGCGCTCTCGGCGCTCTCGGCCGCCTGGCGAGGCCGGGGCAGGGCAGGGCCATGACCAGCGCCATGACCAGCACCGAGATGCCGCCGGCCGACGTTCGCTACGTCGCTTTGCTGGCGCGGCGCGGCGCGGCTGCCGCCGAGCGGATGGGCGAAATCGCCGGTATCGTGCAGCGGGCGGGCATGCCGCCGGCTGCCGGCCGCTTCGTGCTGTTCGGTGACGATGTTCCGGCGCTGTCGGTGCCGGCTTCGCGCTTTGCCGAGCCGGATCCCGACGTGCTTGCAAGGGCGGTGCGGCAGTCGGGTGCCGCACTGATCCTCATGCCCGACGATGGCTGGGCCCGGGCCAGCGCGGTGGCGCTGGCGCTCCGCCTCGGCGCTCTCTGTCTGACCGGCGTGACGGCGCTTGAACGCCGCCCCGACGGCTGGATCGTGCATCGCCGCAGCCACGGCGGCCGCGTCGACGCACATTTTGCCCTCGGCTGGCGCCCGGCCGTGCTGACGGTCGCCAGAGGCGTCGAACCGGCGGCCGTCGATGCCTCGACCATTGCGCTTGCCACCTTGCCGGCCGAGCCGCCGACGGCGCTGCCGGAGTGGCTCGAGGCGGCGCATTTCGAGCCGGCGACCGCCTCGGCCGGGCTCGAACAGGCCGACTATGTGCTGGTGGCCGGCCGCGGCGCCGGCAGCCGCGTCAATGTCGCACGGCTGGCGGTGGTTGCCGACCGGCTGGGCCTCGCCTTCGCCGTCAGCCGGCCGGTCGCCATGAACGCCTGGGCGCCGATGCATCGGCTGGCCGGCGTATCGGGCGCCATGCTCAAGCCGCGGCTCGCCATCCTGGCCGGCGTCTCCGGCGCGCCGGCACTGATGGCCGCCGTGGCGCGCAGCCGGACGATCGTCGCCATCAACACCGACCCCGATGCTCCGGTGTTCCGCGCCGCCGATGTCGGCATCGTCGGCGATTGCCTGTCGCTGCTCGAGGCTTTTGCCGAAAGCCGGCAGACCGAGGTCGTTCCGCCCGGATCGAACTCCGCATAAGGCCCGAGTGGGGTCGGCGGCGGGCGTGGAGTATGGTCCGTCGCGACAACCAACCGTGCGGCCCCAGAATGCCGCGAGTCTCGGGAGGAGACTATGAACGCCACCAATCGCCGCCAGTTCCTTGCGTTACCGTTTGGCCTTGCCGCCTTGCCGCTCGTCTCCGGCTGCGGTCGCACCAGCGATGCCATCCGTGTCAGTTCCAAGGAATTCACCGAACAGATGCTGCTCGGCGCCCTGACGCTCATATCGTTTGAGGATGCCGGGCTCGCCGTCGAGGACAAGACCGGTATCGCCGGCTCCAACAAGCTCAGGAGCGCCCTCATCCACGGCGACATCGACGTGTACTGGGAGTACACCGGCACCGGCTGGCTGTCGCATCTGCAGCACGAGGATCGCCTGTCCGATCCGGTAACCTGCTACCAGAAGGTGCGCGACGAGGACAAGGCGAACGGCATCACCTGGCTGCCCTATGCCTCCGTCAACAACACCTATACGGTGATGATGCGGCGCGAGCGCGCCGCCGAGCTTCACCTCGACAGCCTCAGCGCCCTCGCCGCCGCTCCGGCCACGTTCAGCTTCGCCGTCGATCATGAGTTCACCGCCCGGCCGGACGGCCTGCCGGGGCTGGCCGCGGCCTATGGCGGCACGCTGGCCGCCGCCAACATCGTGGTGATGGATAATGCCATCATCTACAAGGCGTTGAAGGACGGGCAGGTCGACATGGGCATGGGGTTCGCGACCGACGGCCGCATCGAGGCCTTCGGCCTCGTCAATCTGAAAGACGACCGCGGCTTCTTCCCCGCCTACAATCCCTCGCCGAACTTGCGCACCGATTTCGCCGCCGCCCATCCGAAAGCTGTGGACTGTCTCGCGGCAATCGCCGCCAAACTCGACAACGCGGCGATTACCCGCATGAACTATCTGGTCGACATCGAGGGCAAGACGCCGCGCGCCGTCGCCGCGGCCTGGGCCAACAGCGTCGGCCTCATCAAGGCCTGAGCCAGTCGAGAGCCGAGCCGCCATGGACTTCATCAGCTTCCTCGTCGCCTACTGGCCGACGCTGATCCAGCTCACCGCCGAGCACCTCGGCATCATCGTGGTGGCGATGGCGCTGTCGCTGGCGCTCGGCCTTGTCGTCGGCATCGCCATCAGTTTCAGCCCGCGTGCCGCCGCCATCGTGCTCGGCATCAACGGGCTGCTGATGACCTTCCCGAGTCTGGCGCTGTTCTCGCTCTTGGTTCCGGTGCTCGGCATCGGCTCGGCGCCGGCCATTGCCGGCCTCGTCGTCTATACGCAGCTGCCGTTGGTGCGCAACGTCTACACCGGCCTCACCGGCATCGATCCCGCCCTGATCGAGGCGGCGGAGGGCATGGGCCTGACGCCCTTGAAGATCCTGTGGAAGATCAAGCTGCCGCTCGCCTGGCCAGCGATCCTGACCGGCATCCGCACCGCCACCGTGATGGGGATCGGCATCGGTGCCATCGCCGCCTATGTCGGTGCCGGCGGGCTGGGCGTGCTGATCTTCCAGGGCATCAGCCGCAACAACGACGCCATGGTCATCGTCGGCGCCATTCTCATCTCCGCCATCTCCATCCTGACTGACCGGCTGTTGGCTCGGATCGGTGACCGAGACCGTTCCTGAGGGTGAGCCATGATCCGCTTCGACCAGGTCAGCAAGAGCTACGGCCGCAACCGCCAGGTCATCGACGATCTCACTTTGGCGATCGCCGAGGGCGAGATCTGCATGCTGGTGGGACCGTCGGGCTGCGGCAAGACCACCAGCATGAAGATGATCAACCGGCTGGTGGAGCCCGACAGCGGTACCGTGCTGGTCGACGGGCGCCCGGTGAACTCCGTCGACCCCATCAAGCTCCGCCTCAATATCGGCTACGTCATCCAGGAGATCGGCCTGTTTCCGCATATGAGCGTCGCCGACAACATCGCCACCGTGCCGGTGGAACTCGGCTGGCCGAAGCCGCGGGTCCGGGCGCGCGTGGATGACCTCCTGGCGCTCGTCGACCTCGAACCCGGTCTCTACCGCACGAAGCGGCCGCGCGAACTGTCCGGCGGCCAACGCCAGCGCGTCGGCATTGCCCGGGCGCTCGCCGGTGATCCGCGCATCATGCTGATGGACGAGCCGTTCGGTGCCCTCGATCCGCTGACCCGCGCCAAGATGCAGGACGAATTTCTCGCCATTCAGGAAAAAATCCGCAAGACCATCGTCTTCGTTACCCATGACACCGACGAGGCGCTGAAGATGGGCGACCACATCGCCGTCATGCGCGCCGGGCGCCTGTTGCAATACGGCACGCCGACCGAGATCCTGCGCCACCCCGCCGATACGTTCGTCGCCGACCTGATCGGCAGCCGCAAGGGCCTGAAACTGTTGCGGCTGCTGGATTGCGGCTCGCTGATGCGGCAGGGCGCGGCGGCCGCCGATCTGCCGGTGCTGCCGGCACGCGCCACCGCCGAGCAGGCGCTGTCGGAAATGCTCAGGTGCGGCTGCCGCTCGGTTGCCGTCGCCGATGCCAGCGGCGTGACGCTCGGCCGCCTGGACCTTGACGATCTCATCGACCGGGTGGCGCGCGATGACTGATCGGCGCCTCTCCGCGGGGCTCAAGGTGGGCGCCTATCTGGCGGCCGCCGTGGCCTTGACGCTCTATGTGGTGGAATGGCCGCAGGACTCGCTGGTGGCGCGGCTCGTCACGTTTCCGCATGTCCTGGCGCTCACCGGTCAGCATCTCGCCATCGTGGCGCTGTCGAGCGTGCTGGCCATTCTGACGGCTGTGCCGCTCGGCCTCATGCTGACGCGCGATTGGGCGCGGCAGTGGACGCCGCGGGTGGTCGGCTTCGTCAATGTCTGCCAGACGGTGCCGAGTCTGGCGGTGGTGGCGCTGGCGGTCGGGCTATTGGGCATTGGCGCCACGACAGCTATCGTCGCCCTCTGGCTCTATGCGCTGTTGCCGATCCTCAACAACACGCTGACCGGGCTCGACGGCGTCGACGCCGCCACGCTGCAGGCGGCGCGCGGCATGGGCATGCGGCCGGGCAGGGTGCTCCGCCGCATCGAAGTGCCGCTGGCGCTGCCGCTGATCGTCGCCGGCGTCCGCACCGCGGTGACCGTCAATATCGGCTCCGCCATCCTCGCCGCCTTCGTCGGCGGCGGTGGGCTCGGCGACCTGATCATCGCCGGCAACAACATCAGCCGCGTGCAAGTCGTGGTGCTGGGGGCCGGATTGCCGATGCTGATGGCGCTGATCGTCGACGCCCTGTTCGATGTCGCCGCCGAGGAAACCGCCGGCTGACGCGCGCTCAAGGCGGGATGGCGAAAAGTCCAAGCGGCTTTTGCCCTGGATTCCGCTCTAACTCTTTGAGGCCGATCGCGTTCATGCGTTTCGACCCGAACGGGTGCAAGCTCATGAATGCGATTTAGGCGCTGTCGGCGGTCCAGATCACCCGACCGGCGCGCCGATCGCGCGGCGGGCGTGCCTTGGAAGCACCGGCACCGGCGAAGCTCCAGACGGCGGCGTTGGTCGACGAGATGGCGACGGCGCCGGCCTTCATGGCGGCGGCCGCGTCGTCGTGATCGCACACCAGACCTCCGGCGATCAGCGGGATCGGCACGCTTCCCACCACCCAGGAAATCACCTTCGGCATGCAGCCGGGCATGATCTCGATGCAATCCGGCTTGGAGAGTTCGGCCAGCTTGGCAACATTGTGGTACGAGAAGGAATCGATCAGGAAGAAGCGATGGATCGCCAGCAGTTTCTGCGCCTTGGCGGTCTTGATCATCGACACCTTGGAACTCAGGATGCCATCCGCCGCGGTCATCTGCTTGACGAAATCGACCACCACTTCCTTCTGCGCCAGACCGTCGACCAGATCGACATTGACGAATACGCGCTTGCCGGCATCTTTCAGTTGCCGGACAATCTCCGCCAAATTCAGGATGGTGCCGTAGAGCAGGAAGACGGCCTTGCATGGCGAGTTCAGCACCGCCTTGAGACCCCGGTCGTCTTTGATGCCGGCGATCGTGGGATGAGAGGCCAGATCGTCGAGAAACTGGTTTTGCATTGGCGGACCATTCATCGAACCGAGGCGGATGCTACAGCCTGTCGCGCCATCGCGACACCCCTATTTCCGTTTGGCGGGGCGAGGGAGCGACGACTGGTTCACTCCGTTCATTCGTGACCCCGGCCTATCGGCAAGCCAACGGCCAGCAAGTCGCATGGAACTCGCTGGCCGGGGGTGAGGAGTCAATCGCCAACCGGCTCAGTTTCCGACCAATGCCTTGGCATTCTCCGCGGTGA
>JARLIU010000120.1 GCA_031291595.1 Ancalomicrobiaceae bacterium
CTTAATCCGGAAGGCTAGCGCCGCCGGTTGCGCGCCGCGCGCCAGACGGTTTCCAACAGCAGAAGCGCCAGTCCGACGGCGAGCAGCCCGGCTGCCGGTGTTGCGCCGATCCAGTCGAGGCGCACCAGCATCGCAAGGGCCGCGACGAGCGCGACGATTCCGACCGCGAGGCCGCCGTCGTCGACGAACAGACCGACCAGTTGTTTCAGCCCGGCGACGAAGCTGCTCATTGAGCGGCCTCCGGCGCGACGGCGCGTGGGCGCAAGACTGCCGCAAGCCCGAGCGCCAAGCCGAGGAACAGCGCGGCCAGCCCGAGCAGCGTCAAATCGCCGCCCGGCCAATCGGCGCCGAGACCCTCGCCGGTCCAGAACGCACCGAAGGCCGTCAGCATGACGCCGACGAGCAGTTTCAGCGTGTTTTCCGGCACGCGCGTCAACGGCTTGTGCACGATGAGGCCGATGGCGGCGACGATCAGCCCGGCGATGAGTGCGCCGATGCTCGCCGGCACGATCAGCCCTTTGCCGGCCCCGACCGCCAGCACGATGAACACCACCTCGATGCCTTCGAGCAGCACGCCCTTGCAGGCTGTGATCCCGGCGATCACCGCGGTCGTGCGCCCGCCGCGTTGCGCGTCGGCTTCGATCGAGCCGGTCTCCTGAGCGAAGATGCGCGCCTCGTCGTGCAGCGCCATGAATCCGGCGCGCCGGAGGATTGCCTTGCGCAACCAGCGCATGCCGAACAGCAGCAGCAGCACGCCGATGGCAAGCTGCAGCGTCTTGAAGGGGATGAGCGTGATCAGCGGTCCGAGCGCGGCGACGAGGACGACGAGTATCGCCACGCCCACCGCCGCTCCCGTCAACGCCACCCCCCAGCCGGCGACGGTCGCGGCCGCCAGCACGATGGTGAAGGCCTCGACCAGTTCGACGAAGGAGGCGAGGAAGGCGGCCGAAACCGCGGGGAGGGCGTCTACGGGGACGATCATGCGGCGCGTCGCATCGCTCGGAGGAAGAGGGTATCGCAGTGATCCCGCAACAATGTGTCGAGGCGACGGCGGCCGGATCAGCCCATGCGGGTCTCATGGCGGTCGCTGCCGTGATGCCCGTTCGCACCGGATCCGAAGTCGCAGAGCCGCGGCTTGAGATCGATCAGCGGCGTACCGTCGACGCAGTCGAGGCCGCGCACGACCAGGGTCGTGCCTTCGATCGCCTCGATGCGGACGGCCGAGACGCCGATCGGGTTCGGCCGGTGCGGCGAGCGCAGCGAAAACGTGCCGCGCGGCGCCGGGGCATGGCGTGGCATCTGCAGCACGAGGTCGCGCCGCGACTGGTCGAACCAGTAGAACGCCTCGATCATCGAACCGATGGCAATACCGTCGAGCGCCAGCGCCCAGATTGCATCGATCTCGATCCGGCAGAGCGGTCCGTCCAACTGTCCTATGCGCGGACAGTCGTTGACTGCGGTCCACGGTGTGCGGATGCGGCCGATGTAGACGAGCCTGGCGTCGTCGGGTGCACCGGCCGGGGCGGTGCACTCGCCGGGCCGCAGTTCCGTCGCATCGCTCATGCCACAGCCTCCTGAATGCTTGGCGAGCCGCGCCGATTGCCGACGCGCGAACTCGCAACGATCACTCGACACCAGTTACGGGACCGCGATCGCGGCGGTCAACTTGGGACGAAGTCCTATTGCCGGGATCCGGGGCGCAGACTGGCAGCGCCGCAGGCATCGCGCAGCGGTCACAAGCTATCCGACGGGTATACCGGAATGGGGACGTGCCCGGCTGGCTTCTTGCGAAGAATAGCGTTATAGAGCGTTATGTAATGAGTTTACATGTATGATGCCCGCGCGTTCTTCCGTACTGCGGGTGGCAGGCGCCGACGGCGGCAGCCAGTGCCGGAGAGGGCAAGCTGGTCGCCCGGCGGATGTACCGCCTGCGGCAGTGCGAGGGGGGCGACAGCCGACGTTGGGCCGGCTTCCGCCCGGTCGGGTCGGCAGCCGTGTCTGGACGGCTTGTTTGAGCTTCGGCTTCGAGCGCCTCGAAGTCGTTTACGCGGGCGGCGATATCGTCTCCTTTCGCCGCCCGCGCTTTTTTCGGGCCGAGCCCGGCGCCGTCGCCAAACGGTTGAAGCCGAAAGCGGATCCGGAGCGATCCCGGCTCCCTCAAGCTCTGCCCGCTCGAGGACCGCTGGCTCAATCGGCGACCAGGATGACGTGCGTCGGATCGAAGGCCGCTTCGGTCTCGCCACCTTCGCAGAGGCCGAGATCGTCGGCGCGGGCTAGGGCAACCACCGCCAGCAGCGTCTTGCCATGGCCGATATCGAGCCGGATCTCGCTGGAGCGATCGGAATCGATGCGGCTGATGATGGTGCCGCGGAACCGATTCGGGACCGATGCGCTGATGCCGTCGATCGGGCCGAGTTCGATGAATGGCGCCTTGACCAGCGCCAGCACCCGCCGGCCGGGCGCCAGCTGCAGGTCGTCGGCGGCGCCGTTGGTGACGATCGAATGGATCGACTGCTCCGCCGTCAGCTGCATGGTCACGTCGACGTCGACTGCCGAACGGTCGACGGCGACAATCTCGGCGCGAAACACGTTTCGAGTGGAGATCTTGAGTCCGGCGACCCTGAGCATCGCCTCATCCTGCGCGTCAAGCCCCTCTTCGGCAATGATCGAGGAAAACTGCGACAGCCGTTCCTCCAAACGGCGGAAGGTGGCAATCAGCCGCATGCCTTCCTCGGTCACTTCTGCGCCGCCGCCGGCCCGCCCGCCTGCCTTGGTGACGAAGGCCGGCGTCGGCAAGAGATTGTTGATGGCATTCACCGCTTCCCAGGCGGTCTTGTAGGAAAAACCGGTCGCCTTGGCGGCGTTGGTAATGCTGCCGTATTGGGCGACGGCTTCCAAGAGCCGGATGCGGTCGCGTCCGACCAGGAAGCGGCCTTCGCTCCTCAGTGCCAGAAGGGCGTCTATCTTATTGGCCGGCATAGACTATGGCACCCCGTTCGTGGCTCGTCCTGGAGAGAGGCTACGCCGATGGATCCCTGCCGGGAAGCAAATAAGCCCGGAGGCGCCGAGATCCGGACCGGACCGAAGCCATCCGCGCCGTTCATTCCATCCGGGCGGGCGGAGCGCCACTCGGCCAGCCCGTTCGGAGCCCCGACGTGCAAACGGGGCCGCTCGACGGCCCCGTCGCACGATCGGCGTGGCAGTGCCGGCGGCCTCAGGCCTTCGCCGCTTCGATCGCATCTTCGAAGTCGCGATGGCCGATGGCTTCGTCGGTCGCCGGGCGGAACGCCGCCGATACCACCGTCGCAACGACGATATTGGCGGCGACGGCGATCAGCGCGTTGAACATGCCGACGCCGCCGACCACCGACATCGGCACCCAGGCCGTCGGTCCCCATGAGAGATAGGTGCCGAAGGTGAAGCCGACCACCCAGCCGGCCAACAGGCCGGTGCCGGAGAACCAGCGCGTATACAGGCCGAACACCACCGCCGGGAACACCTGGATCATCCACACGCCGCCCAGCAGCTGCAGGTCGATGGCGAACTTCGTTGGCATGAACAGGATGACGGCGAGTGCGCCGACCTTGACCACCAGCGACATCAGCTTGGCGAGCGAGGATTCGTCGGAGGGCGTCATGTTCGGATCGACGAACGGCCGCCAGATGTTGCGGGTGAAGGTGTTGGCGGCGCCGATCGACATCACCGCCGCCGGCACCAGCGCGCCGATGGCGATCGCGGCGAAGCAGAAGCCGACGAACCAGTCCGGGAACATCTTCAGGAACAGCTGCGGCACGGCATCCTGCGGGTTGGCGACCTTGACGCCGGCGGCGTGCGCCATGAAGCCCAACAGCGCGATCAGCGCCAAGATCACCGAATACGCCGGCAGCGTCATGGCGCTGTGGCGGATCGCCTTGGGGCTTGCCGCCGACAGCACGCCGGTCATCGAATGCGGATACATGAACAGCGCCATCGCCGAGCCGATGGCCAGGGTGATGAACGGTACCACTTGTGCCTGGGTCAAGAGCAGGCCGGCGTTCTGCTTGCCCTCGTACGCCTTGGCTGCCGCCTCGAACACCTTGCCGTAGCCGCCGAGTTCGATCGGGATCATGATCACCGCCGCGATGACGAAGATATAGATCATGATGTCCTTGACGAAAGCGATCATCGCCGGCGCCCTGAGCCCGGACTTGTAGGTGTAGAGCGCCAGGATGACGAAGGCGATGGTCAACGGCGCATGCGCCATGTAGCCCTCGCCGTGGAAGCCGAGTGCCTGGATGACCTTCTCCATGCCGACCAGCTGCAGCGCGATATAGGGCATGGTGGCGATGATGCCGGTCAGCGCCACCGCCAGTTCCAGCCATTTGTTGCCGTAGCGGCCGTAGACGAAGTCGGACGCGGTGATGTAGCCCTTCTTGCGCGCGACGTTCCATAGCCGCGGCATGGCGACGAAGACGAAGGGATAGATCAGGATCGTGTAGGGCACGGCGAAGAAGCCGAAGGCGCCGATCGCATAGACCAGCGCCGGCACGGCAATGATCGTGTAGGCCGTGTAGAGATCGCCGCCCAACAGGAACCAGGTGATCCACGAGCCGAACCGCCGCCCGCCGAGGCCCCATTCGTGCAATTCGTCGAGATTGCCGGCCTTCCACCGGCTGGCGACGAAGCCGAGCACGGTAACGGCGACGAAAAATGCGACGAACACGATCGTCGCCGTCCAATTGAGATGGTCGATCACAGGTCGCTCCCCTCGATCTTCGCCGCGATCCAGATGAATACCACCGAGCCCGGGATCATCACGATCTGGAACCAGTAGAAGAATGGGACGCCGCCGAGCGCCGGCTCGGCCGTGTTAAAGAAGGGGACCCATAGCGCTATGACGCAGGGAATCAGCAACACGAGGTATTTCATCGGGCGTTTCCTGATTGGGTTCTTCCTCATGCGGGAAGATACGTAGTTCGCACGGGCAGTTACCGGGTGCAAGCAGATTCATTGCCGCACCATTCAACGACTGCTGGGAGGACAGACGTCGGGACTGCGGTCGGACCTGTCGACGGACGACCCGGCAGGAACTGCAGCAAAGTTGCCCGATCGGGTCGGCGCATCCGGACGGCGCGGACCTCGTTCAGCGCCGGTCGCTGCGCGGTCTCGTCCCGGCGCGTCACGCCGAAGCCGGGCGGCCGGCGCCGTCGCTCAGGTGGGGCGTTATTTCGTTGGATCGGCGCCACCCGCCAGCGACTGAGCGCCGTTCACTTTCTTGACAATCGCCAGTTTCGTCAGCAAACTGTCAGGGTATTTACCTGCTCCGCTTGGTCGTTGGGCCTTGCGGCAGCCATACCCAGTCAGGTTGCATTGACCCACGGAGACCGTGTCATGAAAGCTTTTGTCATCGCCGGCATTCTTGCTGCTGCTTCGGTTGCCGCCATTTCTTCCGCCGCGGCCGGCAACCAGTGGAAGTTCGGCCTCCACAATAATTCGGCAGCTCAGATCACCAATTTCCAGACCAAGGAAGGCGACGACTGGAGCAAGAATTGGCTGCCGGAGAACGTGAAGCCGGGCGAAGTCTATACGATGGACTTCGGTACCGACGCCGGCGATTGCGTTGTCCGCACCCACATCGAATTCACCGACAACACCACTTTTGATGCCGACGTCGATTACTGCAAGGTCAGCAACCTCTATGTCCGCAATTCGGACGTGCAGTGGGATTGAGCCAGACAGTTTTTCGATAGGGCATCGCACCCGGAAGCGGGAACCGGTTCCGCGACAAATCCGACGCTCAAACAGCAAGATGGAGTGCAGGGCCGAGTCCGCTCGGCCCGGCCGCGCTGCCGATGCGAACGGCCGGCGATTGGCCGGCCGTTGGCAGTTTCAGGGCACGCGGGTGGCGAGCGTCCGCCCGGTCCGCGCCGCATGGCCCGGTGCGAGCGGCTCAGACGTTGGCCAACTGCCAGCCGTTCAGCGCCATCGCCTCGGTGCAGGGCCTGACGGCGAAACGCGCGGCGAGATCCCTGAGATTGTCCGTCGTCATCGACTGCCGCGGGCCGCCCATGGCGAGGACCTTGACCAGGATTTCCGCCGATTTTTCCGCAGTATCGATCAGCCCGAAGGCTTCGTCGAGCGTCTGGCCGACGCCGAACACGCCGTGGAACGGCCACAGCGCCAGCGGACGCTTGGCCAGCGCCTTCGCCGTTTCGGCCCCGATCTCGTCGGTGCCGGGCGTGATCCACGGCATGGTGGCGACCCCATCGGGGAAGACCACCAGGCACTCGGTCGAACCCTCCCATAGCGCGCGCGTCACATTGGCGTCGGTGAGTTCCAGCATGTAGGTGAGCGCGATCAGATTGGTGGCATGGCAGTGCATGACCACCCGGTCGCGGCCGTTGGTGCGGACCTGCCGCACGACATGCGACTGGAAATGCGCCGGCAGTTCCGAGGTCGGTCCACCGCCGTCGCTGTAGCCCCACAGGACATCGAGCGAACGTCCATTGCCGGCGACCTTGACCACGCCGAGATTGGCCGGCGGATCGAGCTGGACATTGCGGAAGAACTTGCCGGTGCCGGTGACGATGAAGGTCTGGTCGGCGAGTTCCGGCATCGGTTCCGACAGGGCGACGGTCCTCAGCGGCGGCAAATCGCCGAAGTCCTCGAGATCTTCGGGCAACAGGCGCAGGCTGACGTTGCCGCCATTGCGTTCGTCCCAGCCCTTCAGCCACATGTCCGTCGTCGCCTTGACCATGGCGGCGACAAACCAGGCTTGATCGATTGGTGCGGTCATGCTGAGCCCCTTATCGCTTGGCTAATACGTCGTGCTCGTAGGTCTTCACCGCGTCGAACCAGGACAGGCCGACCGGTGCATTGCGGCTGGAGCAATAGTAATCCCACACCGCCCCCCAGGGACTTGACTTATGTTCTTCGAACAGCGCCATTCTGAGCGTCGCATCGTCGCGCGCTTCGGCCTCGACGAGGCGGGCGCGCGGTTCCAGCATGGCGCGGAGCAGCGCCTTGCGCATGTTGCGCGTGCCGACCACCCAGGCGGCGATGCGGTTGATCGAGGCATCGAAGAAGTCGAGCCCGATGGCGACGCGGCCGAGCACGTTGCCGCGCACCAGTTCGCTGGCGATGGCCTGGGTCTCGTCGTCGAGGAGGACGACGTGGTCCGAATCCCAGCGCATCGGCCGGGAGACGTGCAGCAGCACCTCGTCGATCAGCGACAGCACGGCCGACAGCTTGTCGGAGACGACCTCGGTCGGATGGAAGTGGCCGGCATCGAGGCAGAGCATCGTGCCGCGCTTGGCGGCATAGGCGAGATAGAACTCGTTGGAGCCGACGGTATAGGCCTCGGCGCCGATGCCGAACAGTTTGCCCTCGACCGCATCCTTGTGGAACGACTTCGAAATCGGCTCGGACAGGATGTCGTCGAGCGCGTCGCGCAAGCGGTTGCGTGGGGTGAACCGATCGGCCGGAAGATCCTTCGAACCGTCGGGGATCCAGATGTTCATCACCGAGGGGGTGCCGAGCGAGCGGCCGAAGGATTCGGACACTTTGCGGCTCGCCTTGCAATGGTCGATCCAGAAGCGGCGGATGCCGGCATCCGGGTGGCTGAGCGTGCGATTGTCGGCGGCGAGCGGGTGGGAGAATAGGGTCGGATTGAAGTCGAGGCCGATGCCCTTGGCTTTTGCCCAGTCGACCCAGGTGTGGAAATGCTTCGGCTCGATGGCGTCGCGCTCGACCTTTTCCGCGGTCTCCAGATAGGACGCGTGCAGATTGAGCCTGAGCTTGCCCGGGATCAGCGACATGGCGAGGTCGAGGTCGGCGCGCAATTCTTGCGGGCTGCGGGCGCGGCCTGGATAGTTGCCGGAGACCTGGATGCCGCCGGTCAGCACCGCGTCCGGGTTTTCGAAGCCGCGCACGTCGTCGCCCTGCCAGCAATGCAGCGAGATCGGCACCTCGTCGACCTGGGCGAGCGCGGCGGCGACATCGACACCGGTTGCGGCGAACGTATCCGATGCCCGGTCGAAGGCGGCCTGAATGGTTTTGTCTGTCATGGCGTCAGGATCCTTTCGATCCACGGATGCTTGTCTTGAAGCAGGAATTCGCGATCGCTACAGCCGGGCCACCGCCGTTCGCCAGCGATCGGCGTATCGCTTCAGCCCCGGCAGGTCGAGCGGCGCGACGGCGTGGCAGTTGTTCGCCGGCGGCTTCGGCCAGGAGGCGAGCAACGCCGCCCCTTGCGCTGTGCCGGCGGTTGTCGTGGCGGCCTCGACCGGCTGGTTGGGCCGGAGCGCCGCGAGGACGCCGGCATAGGCCGGCGACTTGACGAAGCCGCCCTCGACGATGATCGGGCCTCGATCCGCTCCGAGCCGGGTGAGCAGATGGTCGGTCATCAGCGCGGTATAGAGGTTGGCGAGCGCGCCCCAAGCGCCTTGGCGCTCCGGCATGCTGCCGACAATGCGGCCGGGGACGTGGCGGAACGGGCCGCCTTCGTCGGAAAAGGCCGGCAGCGCCAGCGTGCCGGTATAGAGAATGGCGGCAAGGTCGTCGACGCCGGCACCCTGTGGCAGGCCCTCGGTCAGGGTGGCGAATTCGCGCCCACCCATGAAGCGGGCGCAGGCGACCGGCTGCCCGTCCGCTGCGACATTGGCGAGCATGTCGGCCTGCGCGTCCAGCCGGTCGAGCGCGATGCCCGCCGCCATGACGATCACCCAGGTGCCGGTCGAGATCACGGTGAAGGGCTTCATCCGGCCGAGCAGATGCGGCAGCAGCGAGGCGTTGGAATCGTGGATGCCGGAAAGGACGCGGGTCGACGGGCTGAGCCCGGTCCTGGCCGCAAGCTCCGGTCTCAGCGTGCCGATCTGATCCTGTGCGCCGACGAGGGGCGGCAGCAGCGTGCGCAAGGCGAGCGCATCTGCGAGGCTGGAAAACCGTCCGTTGACCGGTTCCCACAAGTCGGAGTGGCAGCCGTAGGAGGTCGCCTCCGACGTCATCGCTCCCGACAGTCGCCAGCTCCAGTATTGCGGATAGGCGAGTACCGCCTTGGCGCGGGCGAAGTTGTCGGCATGCGTCTTTTTCAGGTAGGCGAGCTGCCGGCCGAAGTTGAGCCCGGCGCCGAGCGGCGGCGAGAAGGTCGCGGCGAACGGTGGCCGGATCGGCGCATAGTCCGGTTCGATCGAATCGACCAATGGCTCCTCGTAATCGAGGATCGGCAGCACCAGTCCCTCGTCGCGGTCGGGATCGTCGCCGACCAGCGCCACGGTCGCCCCATGCGTGGTCGGCACGATGCAGTCGATCGGATGCCGCCGGCCGAGATCTTCCAGCGCGTCGAGGACGAACCGCCAGATGGCCCGAGTAGCCAAATGCCGGTACGGCGGGCCGGGACGCGACTCGTTCGGCTGGCTGGTCTCGGCGATCAGCCGCCCGCCTTCGGCGAAGGCCGCGACCTTGATGTTGGTCTTGCCGATATCGATGATCGCGACGGCCATGACGTCAATCCATATGGAAGACGGGAACGAGCGGCTCCGAGACCGGCGAGCCGTCCGGGTGGGCCGCCATGATGTCCCGCATGGCGGCCCACCAGCGCCGCATCACCGGATGGTTCGGCAGCTCGTCCATGGTGTGGCCGTCCCGGCGTTCGAGATAGGCGAACAGCGTCAGCGTTTCTGCATCGAGGAAGATCGAATAGTTGCAGATACCCGTCTCGGTGAGCAGCCGCGACAATTCCGGCCAGATCTCGTCGTGGCGGCGGCGGTATTCCGCCTCCTGCCCCTCGTTCAGATGCATCTTGAAGCCGACGCGCTCGATGCTCATCTGCCCAACCCCCGCATGATGCCGCGCACCACCAGCGGAACTGCGATCGCCGAGATCAGCAGCGCGCCGAGCAGCACGTTGATGACGATGCCGGGCACATTGACGAGGCTGAGGCCGAAGGTGGTCAGCCCTAAGACGAACACCGCCAGCACCACGCCCGGGATGGTGCCGGAGCCGCCGGAAATCGAGACGCCGCCGAGCACCACCATGGTGACCACTTCGAGTTCCCAGCCGAGCGCGATGTTCGGCCGGGTCGAGCCGATGCGGCCGGTGAGGAGAACAGCCGCGAGCCCGCTGGCCAGCCCCGACAGGACGAACAGCACGAAACGGATGCGATCGACGCGGATGCCGGAGAAGCGGGCCGCGACCGGGTTGTTGCCGATGGCGTAGAGCCGCCGGCCGATGGTGGTGCGATGCAGCACGATGCCGGTGACGATGGCGAGCACCACGAAGATAAAGAAGGAGTTCGGCAGCGGCGGCAGGGAGAAGATGGTCGACTGGCCGAGCGTCTGCAGCCCTTGCGGATATTTGGTGATCGCCTGGTCGCCGAGCACCACCTGGGCGATGCCGCGGAACAGCGACATGGTGCCGATCGTGACGACGATCGACGGCAGGCCGATCGCCGTGACCAGGAAGCCGTTGAACGCGCCGGCGACGGCGCCGACCGCGAGGCCGATGACGATCAGCCCGAATGTGCCGACGCCCGCCACCGAGGCGAGCCCCATGATCAGCGAGGCGAGCGCGATGATCGCCGCGATGCTGAGGTCGATTTCGCCGACGAGGATCAACAGCGCCATGGTCAGCGCCACGATCGCCTTTTCGGAGAAGTTCACCGTGGCGTCCGACAGGTTGTACACGTCGAGGAAGTAGGGCGAGATCGAGGTGTTCATCGCGATCACCGCGACGAGCAGCAGAACCAGGATCATCTCCCAGGTGAGCATGAGATCGATGAGACGGAACGGCTTCCTGTCTAGGACCGTGTAGCGGGCCGACTGGTTCGCCGGCGCCGGGCTCGCCGCCGTCTGCTGGCCGGGCGTCGGTTGCTCCGGCGTCGGCTGGCCATGCACCTCGGCAGCCTCGGGTTTGGGAGCGGCTGTGTGGGAGAGGGGAGTCTCGGCCATGGGTTCGCTCACGCTCATTTCTGTCCCCCCGCTGCGGCGCGCCGCGCTTCGTGCAGGATCAGCTTCTGCGGCTTCCATTCCGAGCGGGTATTGACGATGACGGCGGCCAGGATCACCGCGCCGGAAATCGCCATCTGCCAGAACGGCGAGATGTTGATCAGCGGCAGGGCGTTGGCGACGACGCCGAGGAACAGCGCGCCGAGCACCGTGCCGATGACCGAGCCGATGCCGCCGGCGATCGACACGCCGCCGATGACGCAGGACGCGATCACGGTGAGTTCGTAACCTATGCCGATATCAGCATAGGCGATGCCGAAACGGGCAACCCAGAGATAGCCGGCAAGGCCGGAGATCGTCCCCGCCAGCGTGTAGACCAGCACCTGCGACAGCCGGAGCGACACGCCGCAGTAGCGCGCCGCCACCGGATTGCCGCCGACCGCGTAGAGGCCGCGTCCGGTGCGGGTCAGCGTCATGAACACGTAGAAGCCGATGGTGACGACGAGCGCCACCCAGGTGAGCGACGACAGCCCCAGGAATTCCGCCTTGGGGAAGGCCAGGAAGGCCTCGGTCATGTCCTTGGACGTCAGCCAGGCGCCGCCGGCGACGATGAAGATGGCGCCACGATAGATGGCGAGCGTGCCGAGCGTCACCACGATCGGCGGAATGCCGAGACCGGCGATCAGCAACCCGTTGACGAGGCCGAGGCCGGCGCCGATCAGCAGGGCGACGAGCATGACGACGGGGATCGGCAGGCCGGGCAGGGCGCGCGACAACAACGCCACCAGCATGCCGGTCAGCGCCAGATTGGCGGCGACCGACAGATCGATGCCGCGCGTCAGGATCACCGTCATCTGCGCCAGTGCCATCATGATGAGGACGGAGGTGTCGGTGACGACGAAGCGCAGGTTGTCGAAGGACAGGAACACCGGCGCGCGCACGCCGATCAGCAGCACCATGGCGACGATGATGAACGCCAGCACGAGTTCGCGGCGGGTGACGATCTGGGTCATGCCATGCCTCCCGTGGCGACGCTGACGATCTTCTCCGGCGTGGCGCCGGCGCGGTCGAACACGCGGACCATGCGGCCTTCCGCCATGACGACGATGCGGTCGGACATGCCCATCACCTCCGGCAGCTCGGAAGAGACGAGGATGATGCCGAGCCCTTCGGCGGCGAGATCGGCCATGATGGCATGCACCGCGGCTTTCGAGCCGATGTCGATGCCCTTGGTCGGCTCGTCGAGGATCAGGATCTGCGGCTTGGTGGCAAGCCATTTGGCGATCACCACCTTCTGCTGATTGCCGCCGGACAGTTCCATCAGCTTCTGGTCCCAATGCGCCGCCTTGACCGCCAGCTTCGATCCGAGATCGCGGGTGCGGGCGAGTTCGGCGGCATAGGCGACGAAGCCGGTCTTGTTGGCGGTCTTCGCCAGGCTCGCCAGCGACATGTTTTCGCGGATGCCGAGCGCGGTGACCGCGCCCTGTATCTGCCTGTCTTCCGGCACATAGGCGATGCCGGCGTCGATGGCGTCGGCCGGGGCGGCGATCCGCGCTTCGTGACCGTTGATGCGGATCGTGCCGCGCGTCGGCGGGCTGATCCCCATCAGCCCCTGCATCGTCTCCGAGCGGCCGGCCCCGACCAGCCCGTAGAAGCCGAGGATCTCGCCCTTGTGCAGCGTGAAGGAAATGTCGGCGTATTCGGTGGCATTGGAGAGGCCGGCAACTTCCAGCACCGGCTCGCCGATGGCGACCTCGCGCTTCGGGAACACCTGGTCGATGGAGCGGCCGACCATGAGCTTGACCAGTTCGTCCTCGGTCGTCTCGGCGATCAGCCCTTCGCCGACCAGGCAGCCGTCGCGCAGGCACGTCCAGCGGTCGGCGACGCGGAAGATCTCGTCGAACTTGTGTGAAATGAACAGGATGGCGCGGCCTTGGCGCTTCAGGTCGGCGACGATGCGGAACAGGTCGTCGATCTCGCGGGCGGAAAGCGCCGCCGTCGGCTCGTCCATGATGACGATGCGCGCGTCGTGCGACAGGGCGCGGGCGATCTCGACCATGTGCTTCTGCGCCACCCCCAAACGCTTCAGCTGCGTCTTGGCGGCGAAATCGGCCTCGATCCGCTCCAGGAGTTCTGTGGTGCGGGCGATCATGCTCGACCAGTCGATCAGCCCGCGGCGGTCGACCGGCATATGGCCCATGAAGATGTTCTCGGCGACCGACAGCTCGTCGAACATCACCGGCTCCTGATGGATGGCGGTGATGCCGTCGGCCCAGGCGTCGCGCGGCGAGTGAATCGTGCGCTCGACCCCGTCGACGACGAGCGAACCGGTGTCGGGGGTGTAGATGCCGGTGAGAATCTTGACGAGCGTCGATTTGCCGGCACCGTTTTCGCCGACGAGTGCCGTCGTGTGGCCGGCATACAGGTCGAGGCGCATGCCTTCGAGCGCCTTGACGCCGGGAAACCGCTTGCTGACGCCTGAGAGCCTGAGGATCGGCTCAGCCTCCGCCCTGGCGCCGGGCTGGTCGTCTGTCGTATCTGCCATGATGCCTGACTTCCCCTTTAGGGGGCGCGCACCGGACCGTGGTTCCGGGGCGAAAAATATGCCATCGGGTCGGGGAGCGGCCCGATGGCACGTTGGCTCAAGGTTCCCGGCTCAAACGTCCCGGCGCATCAGAAGATCTTGGCGAACTTCTCGATGTTGGACTTGTCGAAGGTGAACGGATCGGCCATGGCGGCGTCGTTGTTGGCGCCGATCTTGATCTCGCCCATGCGCCCGGCCTTGACCGAGGTGCCGGCCTTGCCGGTCGCGGTGCCGGCGACGAGCGCGGCGACGATCATCGTGGCCGAATAGCCGAGGTCGATCGGGTTCCAGATGGCGAACGTGTCGGTGGCGCCGGCCAGAACCGCGCCCTTCATTTCCGACGGCAGGCCGAGGCCGGTCACATAGACCTTGCCGACCAGTCCGGCGTCGACCACCGCCTTGGCCGCCGCGACGATGCCGACCGAAGTCGGGGCGATGATGCCCTTCAGATCGGGATGCGCCTTGATCAGCGCCTGGGTCTCGCGATAGCTCTTGTCGGCCACGTCGTCGCCGTAGACGGTCGCCACCAGCTTCATCTTGGCGTAGTCGGGCTTGGCCCACTCCTTCTTCATCTCCTCGATCCAGATGTTCTGGTTCGTGGCCTGGGCGGTGGCCGAGAGGATGGCGACCTCGCCTTCGTTCTTCAGCGTCTTGGCCATCATCTGCACGCACTTGGCGCCGATCAGCTCATTGTTCGACGGATTGAGGTGCATGATGCGGCCGTCCGGAGCGACGCCGCTGTCGAACGAGATGACCTTGATGCCGCGGCTCAACGCTTTCTTGCACACCGGCACCAGCGCATTGGTATCGTCGGCCGAGATGGCGATGCCATCGACCTTCTGGGCGATCAATGCGTCGATCACCTGGATCTGCGCTTCGGCGGTTGCGGTGGTCGGGCCGGTATAGATCAGTTCGACGTTGCCGAGTTCCTTGGCGGCCTCAAGGCCTCCGTCGCGGCAGGCGTCGAAGAAGCCGTTGCCCAGCGCCTTCGCCACCATGGCGATCCGGATCTTGTCGGCCGCCATGACCGGGGTGACGGACAAGGGGGCGACCGCCGCGCCGAGCGCGGTGGCGGCGATGAGCTTCAAGGTCTCACGACGATTTGATTGCATGTGACTTCCCTCCCAATGTTACTCTTTCCCGCGACTTCGGACCGCGGGATTTCTGCTCCAACCCACCTCGGAGTGGGGGAATTTCAAGCTGCCGTAACGGCCGAGCCGTCCTCTCCCGCCACCGGCACGGTGATCACCTCGATCCCGGCCGACTGGCACATGTCGATGGCCGCCGGCGGCGCGCGGTCGTCGGTGATCAGTTTGGAGACGCGGCTGAGCGGGCAGACCACGATGGCGCCGCGCGCATCGAACTTGGAAAAATCAGCCAGGACGATCAGTTCCTGGGCGCGGCGCAACAGCTTCGCCTCGGCCCGCGCGATCAGCGGGTCGCCTTCGAGTAGCCCCATGGCCCCGATCGAGGCACAGCTCATGAACATCTTCGACGCGGAATAGTGCTGGATGGCATCGTCGTCGAACGGCGACACGATGATCGCCTGCTTGCGATAGACCTCGCCGCCGGGCAGCACGATGCGGTTCTCGCTGCCGGCAATGAGCTGCTGCGCCATCGGATACGAATTGGTCAGGATGTGCAGGCGGCGGGTGGCCAGCGGCCCGACCATTTGGAAGGTCGTGGTGCCGGCGTTGATGATGATCGATTCGCCGTCGACGCAGAGGTCGGTGGCCCGGCGGGCGATTGCGCGCTTGTGAGCGATATTGAGCGTTTGACTGATCGTGAAGTCGCGCGTCGCCAGGGTCCGCGGTTGCGTCAGGTCGACCGCCTCGATGCCGCCGTGCACCCTGCGGATCTGCCCCGAGGCTGCCATTTCGGCCAGATCACGCCGGATCGTGGCGCTGGATGCGCCAGTGGCGGCAATCAGTTCGCCCACCGCAACAACCCCGCGTTCCTGCACCAGCCGCAGAATGATCTGAGCGCGCTCTCGTATGAGCATGGTGTCTCGTCTCCCTTGTGAGCGAGTGTAGGCGATGTCGCTCAAAAAGGTCAATATCAATGCGCATTTGTGCGGCGCGAATAATCACTGCGGCGCAAAATTGCTCATACTCGATTGACCTCGCTCATGTTGCCCCCTATCATTCGCAAAAATCCGTAGCCATCGAGATCAACTCGATCAGCCGTTCGCTCCGCCGCGCCGATGCCGCAACAGGGACGCTCCATGACCGCCGTACTTTCCGCCGATCGCCTGGCCAACCTCTGGGACGATGCCTTCGCGGCAACGCTCGACGAACCCGGCCGGCTCACCTATCGCTCAAATCTGCTCGGCTCCGATCTGCGCATCACCAACTTCGGTGGCGGCAACACCTCCGCCAAGGTGCGCCAGATCGATCCGCTCACCCGCGAAGAGGTGAGCGTGCTGTGGGTCAAGGGCTCGGGCGGCGATATCGGCTCGATGCGGCGCGACGGCTTTTCCACCCTCTATCTCGATAAGCTCGAGGCGCTGAAGGGGCTCTACCGTGGCCTTGAGCACGAGGACGAGATGGTCGGCTACCTGCCGCATTGCACCTTCGACCTCAACCCGCGCGCCGCTTCGATCGACACGCCGCTGCACGCCTTCGTGCCGTACGAGCATGTCGATCACGTCCACCCGGATGCGGTGATCGCCATTGCCGCCGCGGCGCGTTCGCAAGACCTGACGCGGCAGGTGTTCGGCGCCGAGATGGGGTATCTGCCGTGGCAGCGCCCCGGCTTTGATCTGGGATTGAAGATCGGCCGGCTCGCCGCCGAGCATCCCGAATATGTCGGCGTCGTGCTCGGCGGCCACGGTGTCTTCACCTGGGGCCACACCGCGAAATCCTGCTACGAAACCACGCTGCGCATTCTGCAGAAGGCCTCCGACTGGCTGGCCGAGCACGAAGCCAAGCCATCGTTTGGCGGTGCCAAGGTCGCCTCGCTGTCGGTGGAAGGCCGCCTGGCTGTCGCCCGCAGGCTGCTGCCGGAGATCCGCGGCCGTATTTCTTCGGACGAAAACAAGATCGGGCACTTCGTCGACAGCGCGGAAGTGCTCGACTTCGTCAATTCGGAAAAGCTCGGTGGACTCGCACCGCTCGGCACCTCCTGTCCGGATCATTTCCTGAGGACCAAGATCCGGCCCCTGGTCATCCCGTTCGATGCCGTCGCCGGCGACGTCGATGGCCTCGTCGCCAGGCTCGACACGCTGATCGCCGACTACCGCGCCGACTACGCCGCCTATTACCAGCGCTGCAAACGGCCGAATTCGCCGGCGATGCGCGATCCGAACGCCGTCGTCTATCTGATCCCCGGCGTCGGCATGATCACCTTTGCCAAGGACAAGTCGACGGCGCGCATCTCTTCGGAATTCTACGTCAACGCCATCAATGTCATGCGTGGCGCTTCCGGCGTCGATCGATACGTCGGCCTCGACGAGCAGGAGGCCTTCGACATCGAATATTGGCTGTTGGAAGAGGCGAAGCTGCAGCGCATGCCTGGCCGCAAGTCGCTCGCCGGCCGCATTGCGCTCGTCACCGGCGGCGCCGGCGGCATCGGTCAGGCGACCGCCGCCCGGCTTGCGTCGGAAGGCGCGGCACTGGTGCTTGCCGACATCGACGGCAAGGCGCTCGACGAGACGGTGACGAGCTTCCGCCGCCGCTTCGGCACCGACAACGTTACCGGCGTCGTCGTCGACGTCACCCGCGAGGCGGCGGTCGAGGCGGCCTTCGGCGAAGCGGTCACCGCTTTCGGCGGCATCGACATCGTCGTCTCCAATGCCGGCATCGCCTCGGCCGCGCCGGTGGAAGACACCTCGCTCGAACTTTGGGATCGCAACATGTCGATCCTGGCGACCGGCTATTTCCTCGTTGCCCGCGCCGCCTTCCGGCTGATGAAGCGGCAAAGGACCGGCGGTTCGATCGTGTTCGTGGCGTCGAAGAACGGGCTCGCCGCCTCGCCGGGCGCCTCGGCCTATTGCACTGCCAAGGCGGCTGAGATCCATCTCGCCCGCTGTCTGGCGCTCGAGGGGGCACCGCTGGGCATCCGGGTCAACACGGTGAACCCCGACGCGGTGCTGCGTGGCTCACGCATCTGGCAGGGCGAATGGCGCTTGAGCCGCGCCCAATCCAACAAGGTCTCCACCGACGAGCTCGAGGAAGTCTACCGCCAGCGCTCGCTGCTGAAGCTGTCCGTGCTGCCGGAAGACGTGGCGGAGGCCATCTACTGGTTCGCCTCCGACCTCTCGGCCAAGTCGACCGGCAACATCCTCAATGTCGATGCCGGCAACCTCGTGTCGTTCCCGCGCTGAGCGCCGAACACCGGC
Source organism: Ancalomicrobiaceae bacterium (assembly GCA_031291595.1). Lineage (GTDB taxonomy): Bacteria > Pseudomonadota > Alphaproteobacteria > Rhizobiales > Ancalomicrobiaceae > CAIYYN01. The sequence continues at coordinate 17,846 of JARLIU010000120.1, forward strand.
AGTCGTTGCGCGACGTCCGACCGCTTTCACATGACGCCGAACGTCTCGAAGGCTTCGACCGTGCTCATGCCCGCCGCGATGGCCGTGCGGACCTTGTTTTCCGTTTCGGCCTTGTCGAACGCTCGGGCGATGGCCTCGTCCTCGGCCTCGCGCGGGATGACGACGACGCCGTCGATGTCGCCGAACAGGATGTCGCCGGGGCGGATGCGGATGCCGTCAATCTCGATCGGCAGGCCGAAGTCGACCACCTTGCCGCGCGGCCCCTGGTCCTGGGCATAGCTGCCCAGGCCGAAAGTGGCGAAATGCAGCGCCAGAATGCCGTTGGTGTCGCGCACATAGCCGTCGAGCACCGCGCCGGCGGCCTGCAGGTGGATGGCCCGGGTCGACATCAACTCGCCCCACAGCGCATAGCGCGGCGAGGCGCCGGTGCAGACATAGACGTCGTTCGGCTTGAGGCTGTCGAGCGCCTGGAACATCAGTCCGAACGGCTTTGCCGACAGCGGATTGTGGCCCGCGGCGGTCTCGGCATAGACGTCGGCCTCGAGTACCGGCATGGCCCGGCCGAGGACCACCATGTCGGGGCGGAGCGGCCGTAGCCTTGGCGGCAGGAACTGGTGCTGCAGGCCCATCTTGTCAAGCACGTCGCCGACGACGGCAGTGAACAGCGTCCGCCTCATCGCGGCGAAGAGGTCGGCATCGTCCTGGCTGCGACGCATTCTGATCTCCTTGAGGATTGGCCCAGGGCGGCTGCCCGCTGTGGGCTGCGGCCGGAGAGTGACGCCGCCGGCGCCTGCCGGCGTGAGACGCGCCAGGTCGAGCGGGTCGTCCGGCCCGAACCAGCCAAACCAGTGTTGCATGGAATCGAACCGCAGGGGTGGCTCC
>JARLIU010000121.1 GCA_031291595.1 Ancalomicrobiaceae bacterium
ACCGCCGGCGCCAGGAATACGGCGATATGCCAGCGGCGCGGCGGTCTTGCGGCAATTTCGTCGTCGCTCATTTCAACGTCGCTCATGGCGTCTTCCCGAGTACGATCTCGCGGCTCCGAAGTCCCCTCCCCCCTTTGTGGGGGAGGGACAGGGAGGGGGTGGGGGACCAGGCCGATGCCACCCCTCTCCCGGCCTGTCGGCCACCCTCCCCCCTTGTGGGGGGAGGGGCATTCCCAACCGACAGCCGTTCGTGGGGCTGCCGAGATGCGACCGATCACTTCGCCGGCTTGTACCAGGCGTCGAGACCGGCCTGCAGCCGCTTGGCGGCGGCTTCCGGAGTCTCGGTGCCGTTCAGAACGTTGGCCGAGGCGAGCCAAGTCTTGTTTTCGAGGTTTGGCGTGCCGCGCGACAGGATCTGGTAGGTCGAGCGGATGGTCGACTTGCACTTCGACCGCCAGGAGACGAATTCCTTGGCGAGCGGGTCGGTCAGTTCGACGGCGCCGGGCTGCAGGCTGAAGAAGCCGGGCAGAGCGTTGGCGTAGATCGAGCCGAACTCGGGCGAGGCCACCCAGGCAAGGAACGTCTTGGCGGCGTCCAGGTTCTTCGAATGGGCATTCATGCCGAGCGCGATGTCGACGTGGTCGGAGATGTAGCAGGTGTCGCCGGCCTTTTTGACCGGCGGCATGAACACGCCCATCTTGAATTGCGCCTGGGCGTTGAAGCCGGAGATCTCCCACGAGCCGGCCGGATAGATGGCGGCGCGGCCGAGGGTGAACAGGTTCTGGCTGTCGGCATAGGCCTGCGCCTTGTAGCCGTCACCCATGTAGGGCGCCCACTTGGCCATCGTCTTGTAGGGTTCGACCCACTGCGGATCGGTCAGCTTCTCCTTGCCGGCGATCAGCGCCAGACGGCCTTCCTCACCCTTCCAGTAGTTGGGGCCGATGTTCTGGTAGGCCATGGTGGCGGCTTCCCAGAGTTCCTTGGTGCCCATGTCGAGCGGGATGTAGGTGCCGTCCTTCTTCAGCTTTTCGAGATCCGCGAAGAACTCGTCCTCGGTGACCGGCACGGTCTTGATGCCGACCTTGTCGAAGGCATCCTTGTTGTAGATGAAGCCGTGGATGACCGAGGCCACCGGCACGCAGAAGGTCACCTTGCCGTCGTCGGTCGACCAGCCGGACTTGGCGACGGACGAGAAGCCGGCGACGCCGGGGATATCGTTGACCGACGCGAGATAGCCCTTCTGGTAGAGCGACAGCGACGCATCGAACGGACGGCAGGCGATGATGTCGCCGGCCGTGCCGCCATCGAGCTTGGAATTCAAGGCAGCGTTGTATTCGGTCGGGGCCGACGGCTGGAACACCACCTTGATGCCGGGGTGGGTCTTCTCGAAGGCAGGGATGATCTTCTCCTGCCAGATCGGCAGGTCGTCGTTACGCCAGCTCTCGATGACGAGCGTTGAGTCCGCGAACGCCGGGGCCGCAAGACCCCCCATGAGGGCGGCGCTCACGGACGCAAGCGCAAGGGTTCGAATACGCGGATTGATCATGACGTTCTCCTATCCAACGGGTGGAAAGACCCGATTCCCTGTTTGACGCCTTCCCGGATGTGTCTCCGGTCTTGTCCCTGGGCTTTCCCGCCCAAGATTTCCGATAGCCGGCGTCACCGCCCAGCCGGAATGTCCTCTGCAAGCGCCGGCCGCAAGTGGCCGCCGTGCCGCTCGAGCGCACAGCGCGCCGCCTCGATCGAGCCGAAACGGTCAAGCAGAATGGCGGTCTTCACGTCGTTGCCGGCCGCTTCCAACAGCGCCCGCGCCTCCTCGGCGCTCGAGCCGCAGACGCGCGCGACGATGCCGGCGGCGCGGCGCTTGAGTTTGGCGTTGTCGGCCTGGACGTTGACCATCAGCCCGTCGTGCACGTGGCCGAGGCGGACGGCGGCGAGCGTCGACAGCATGTTGAGACCGCATTTCTGCGCCGTACCCGCATTCATCCGGGTGGAGCCGGCGAGAACCTCCGGCGGCGTCGGCAGCAGCACCGGGCAATCGGCAACGCCAAGCAGCGCCGAGCCGGCATTGCAGGCCATGCCGACGACGTGGGCGCCGTTGGCGCGCGCCTCTGCGGCCGCTGCGACCGTATAGGCGGTCGAGCCGCTCGCCGAGACGGCGATGATGCAATCCCGCGCCGACGGAACGAGCGCCGCCATCTCGGCGCGTCCGGTCGCGGCGTCGTCTTCGGTCTCGCCGGTCAGGCTTCCGGTCGCCGCTGGCCGACCGGCAACCAGGATGACGATCTGCGCCGGCTTGATACCGAAGGTGCCAGGCAATTCCAGCGCATCGAGTTCGGCGATCAGGCCGGACGATCCCGCGCCAACGTAGATGGTTCGGCCGCCCGACCGAAGCGCCGCGGCGAAGACCAGGCTCGCCGCTTCGATCGCCGGCAACGCGGCGTCGACGCTGCGGACCGCTTCGGTCTGCGCGTCGACGATTGCTGCCAGGATCCGACCTGCCGGCCAGAGATCCAGCCCGCTATAGGCGGGAAGCGCCTGTTCCGTGGTGGGCAGCATGGTCATGCGAGAGGTCCACGATGAAGTCCGCCAAACGATACCAATACAAAACCGATCGTCAAGACGCGGGAACGAATACGCCGACTTATTTTTGAGCACCGGCCTATTCCACCGCATTTTCGCAGAAGGCCGGGTCACGCATTTACAAATGGGTTCGTACTGGTATTATCACGACAGGAGTGACGGCATGACCGAGCGACTGTTCTTGGGCGTTGACGGAGGCGGCACGAGCACGCGTGCCCGGCTCACCGATTCGATCGGCCGAACGCTCGGCGAAGGCCATGACGGCACGTCGAATCTCACCCAGGGCATCCCCAAGGCGGCTTCGGCCATCCTGGCGGCAACCGCGGCGGCCTTCGCCTCGGCCGGGCTGACCTCGGCCGATTACGCACGCACTTTTGCCGGGCTCGGGCTGGCCGGCGCCAACGTCCCCAGCCTTGCCGACGAACTCGAACGGCACGGCCTGCCGTTTGCCGCCTATGCGCTCGCCTCCGACGCGGTCATTGCCTGCCTCGGCGCGCATGGCGGCAGGGACGGCGCCATCCTCATCCTGGGCACGGGCTCGCAGGGCTTCGCCATCGTCGGGGCCAAGGAGATTGCCATCGGCGGCTGGGGTTTCCTCGTTTCCGATCTCGGCTCCGGCGCCATCCTCGGCCGAACCGCGCTCAGGGCCGCAGTCGCCGCGGTCGACGGCCTCGACCTCGATTGCGAGCTGTCGCGTGCGCTGATGGCGCGTTTCGGCGGCCAGCCGGCCGAGGCCGTGACCTGGGCGGCAACGGCGTCCCCACGCGACTATGCCGCTTTCGCGCCGGTGGTCCTGGAGCATTTCGGCAAGGGCGATCCGCTGGCACGCCGGTTGATGACGCAAGCGACCGCCGACGTCACCACCCAGATCGACCGGCTGATCGCGATCGGCGCCGACAGAATCGCGCTGATGGGTGGGCTCGCCACGGTCTATCGCCCGTTGCTGCCGGAGCGGCTGGCCCGGCATCTCGTCTCGCCCGGCGGCGACGCCGAGGAGGGAGCGTTGCTGCTGGCGCGCAGGGCGGTGGAAAAGCCCCCCACAGCCGAGGCCACCGGACTGGCCTCCACGCCGCAAGCGGCCGCCAAGGAGCCGATGCCATGAACGGGATCGCCAGCCTGCTCGGCCCGCCGCTGGCCGACACCTACGATCCGACGCCGCTCTACTTCCGCGTACAGGAGCGGATCCTCGCCGCGATCGAGACCGATCTGCTGAAGCCGGCGGAAGCCCTGCCGGGCGAGCGCGACATCGCCGAGGGGCTCGGCATCAGCCGTGTCACCGTGCGCAAGGCCATCGCTGGGTTGGTCGAAAAGGGCCTTCTGACCCAGCGGCAGGGCTCCGGCACCTTCGTCGTCGGTCGCCGGCAGCGGATGGAACAGCGGCTGTCGCGGCTGACATCGTTCACCGAAGATATGCGGCTCAGAGGGTTGAAGCCGTCGACGCACTGGCTCAACCGTGACGTGTCGCTGCCGACGCCGGACGAGGCGATGCGGCTGTCGCTGTCGCCGAGCGAGACCGTCGTCCGGCTGAAGCGGCTCAGAATCGCCAACGACGTGCCGATGGCGATCGAAACAGCCGTCATCCCGAGCCGCTACCTGCCCAAGCCGGAGGCCGTCGTCGCTTCGCTCTACGATGCGCTGGAGGCCAACGGTTGCCTGCCGGTCAGGGCCTTGCAGCGATTGCGCGCCGCCATTCTGACCCCGGCGGAAGCTGCGCTGCTGGAAGTGCCGCCCGGTTCGCCGGCGCTTGCCATCGACCGCATGTCGTACCTCGAAAACGGCGCGCCGGTCGAATTCACCCGCTCCACCTATCGCGGCGATACCTATGATTTCGTTGCCGAACTGAACCTGAGGCGAGAATGACCGAGATGACCGCGATGGCGGCCGAAATCCGCGAGGCGCCCGACGCGCTTGCCCGCTTCTTCGAGCGGGAGGACCAGACGCTGGCGACAATCGGCGCCAAGCTGCGCGAGTTGCGGCCGCCGGTGATCGTCACCTGCGCCCGCGGCTCGTCGGACAATGCCGCCGCCTATTTCAAATATCTCTCGGAGATCCTGATCGGCACGCCGGTCGCCTCGATCGGGCCATCGGTGGCCTCACTCTACGGGGCGCCGCTGAAGCTCAAGGGCGCCGTCGTCGTCTCGGTGTCGCAGTCGGGGAGAAGCCCGGACATCGTCGCCTTGCAGGCGGCGGCCAAGGCCGCCGGGGCCTATGCGATCGCCGTGGTCAATGTCGCCGGATCGCCGCTGGCCGAGGGGGCCGACGCCACCCTTCCCTTGCATGCCGGGCCCGAACTGAGCGTCGCAGCCACCAAATCCTTCCTGTCGTCGGCCGCGGCGCTGGCGGCGCTCGTCGCCGAATGGAAGGACGATGCCGGCCTGCGGTCCGCGGTGCGGACGCTGCCGGCAGCTTTCGCTGCGGCGCTCGCGGTCGATTGGAGCGATGCGGTCGCCGAATTCGCCGGGGCAAGCTCGGCCTATGTGGTCGGGCGCGGACCGGGGTTGCCGATCGCCGCGGAAGCCGCCTTGAAACTGAAGGAAACGGCGATGCTGCATGCCGAGGCCTTCTCCGGCGCCGAGGTGATGCACGGTCCCTTACAACTGGTCGAGCCCGGATTTCCGATCATCGCCTTCCACCCGAAGGACCGGGCGCATCCGGCCATGACCGAGAGCAATGCGCGGCTCAAGCGCGCCGGCGCGCATCTCTACGTCGTCGAAGACGGGCCGGTAGCGCCGGGTCGCCTCGCCTGCCCGGCCACGGCCGAGCCGCTCATCGATCCGTTACCGATGCTTGCCGCCTTCTATCAATTGGCCGAACAGGTCGCCCGCGCACGCGGACACGACCCGGACCGGCCGACGCGGCTGAAAAAAGTAACGGAGACGATCTGATGGCCCTTGTGGCGCTGACGGCGGAGAGACTGTTCACCGGCGAGACCATGCTCGCCGGCCATGCGCTGTTGATCGAGGATGACACGATCGCCGATGTCGTGCCGATCGACCGGCTGCCGGCCGGGGTGGGGTTGAGCGATCTCGGTGCCGGCACGCTGGCACCCGGCTTCATCGACGCGCAGGTCAACGGTGGCGGCGGCATTCTGTTCAACGACACGCCGGACAGCGACTCGCTTCGGCAGATGGCGCTGGCGCATGCACGGCACGGCACCACGGCGATGCTGCCGACTTTCATCACCGATACGCCCGCCGGCATGCATGCCGCGATCGAGGCGATCAAGGCGGCCATCGCAGCGGGCGTTCCCGGCATCGCCGGCGTGCATCTGGAAGGGCCGTTCCTGTCGGTTGCCCGCAAGGGCGCGCACGATCCGGCGCTGATCCGACCGATGCGGGCGGACGACATCGCCGCCATCACCGGATCCGGCATCGCGACGCTGCTCCTGACCGTCGCACCCGAGACCGTTCCGGCCGCGACGATCGCCGAGCTTGCGGCAGCCGGCGTGATTGTCAGCATCGGCCATTCCGACGCCGCTTACGAACTTGCCGTCGGCGCGGCCGAGGCGGGGGCGCGCGGCGCGACCCACCTGTTCAACGCCATGGCGCAATTGCAGGGGCGCAAGCCCGGCGTCGTCGGCGCAGCACTCGATACCGGCTCGTTGTGGGCCGGCATCATCCCCGACGGCATCCACGTGCATCCCGCCTCGCTGCGGCTGGCGCTGGCCGCCAAGCGTGGTCCGGGCAGGCTGTTCATCGTCACCGACGCCATGCCGACGGCAGGCGCCCCCGGCGACGTCTTCCACCTCAACGGCCGCAAGGTCACCCGGGCGAACGGCAGGCTGACGCTCGAAGACGGTACGATCGCCGGCTCGGACCTGACCATGGACCAGGCGGTCGCCTTTACCGTCGCCCATCTCGGCGTCGATCTCGCCGAAGCCTTGCGCATGGCGAGCCTCTATCCGGCCGAATTCCTGCGTCTCGACGACAGGCGCGGCCGGCTGAAGCGCGGCTTGCGCGCCGACATCGTGCACCTCGGCCCCGATTTGGCGGCGCAAGCAACCTGGATCGGCGGCGCGCTCGTCAGCTGACGTGTGGCCGAGGCGTCCAACGTCCCACAGGGAGAGACTCCATGACACCGCTGATCGAAGTCTGCGTCGAAGGGATCGACGGGTTGATCGTTGCCCAGCAGTCGGGCGCCGACCGGGTCGAGCTCTGCGCCAGCTTGCTTGAAGGCGGGCTCACCCCCAGCGTCGGCACGGTGACGGCGGCACTGCAGCTCGCAACCGTGCCGTTCTATCCGATCGTCCGGCCGCGCGGCGGCGATTTCCTCTATTCGGACGCCGAATTCGCCTCGATGCAGGCCGATATCGCGGCGTTCCGGCAGTTGGGCGTCAAGGGCGTCGTCTTCGGCATCCTCACGCCGGAGGCCCGGATCGACGAGGCGCGCATGCGGGCGCTGGTCGAGGCCGCCGATGGCATGGACGTCACCTGCCACCGCGCCTTCGACATGACGCGCGACATCGACGAGGCGGTCGAGGCGCTCATCCGCGCCGGCGTGAAGCGCGTGTTGACCTCCGGCCAACGCGACACGGCGATCGAGGGTCTGGCAACCTTGAAGCGGACTGTCGAAAAGGCCGCCGGCCGTATCAAGATCATGGCCTGCGGCGCGCTGGCCCCCGACACGATCGCCCGGGTGCGCGACGAAACGGGCGCGCCGGAGCTGCATTTCGCCACGCTGACGACCATCGCCAGCGGCATGACCTGGTCCAACCCCAATGTCGGCATGGGCGGCACGGCGCGCTCGCGCGAATACGAGCTGACCGTTACCGACGGCGAACTCGCCGCGGCAACGATCGCCGCCGCGCGAGGCTGAGCGTTTCCGGCGCGGTTCGGAAAAAAATGTGCCTTTTTCGCCATTCTGCTTGAACAATTTCCGCTAGACACGGCAGGTTCACTGTTTAGACCATCCGGTCAAATGCGGAATCCAGGTGTTGATCAATGACACCGTCTGGCTTTTCGGGCTAATTCACATTCAGATGACGATGGCATGCATTTTGGCTCCCGGGAGCGCCGCGGCGAAAGGCGACCCGGACGTGAGCGCGCCGCCGTACAGGAAGTGACCAAAGCTGTGAACGGGTGGCCGAACGAAAGGCAATGATCGCAGGCCTGCGCAATCGCAGGAGCGGTTCCGGGAGGAACTGGAGGCTCTCCCAATCGGATGAAGCCATCTGATTGGCGAGCAGACGCTCCAGATCCAATCGTTTGAACGTGCCGTTGCCGTTCGCATCGCAGCGATCCGGACGGCACGGCTGCAAGCGACGTCGGCAGATGACGGTTGCCCGGCACGAAGATGCAGCTTTGCAGTCCAACAAGGAGGTAGTCGCATGCAGAAAACTCTGATTCTGACGTTGGCCGGTGTTGCACTCGCCTTCGCCGCCATGCCGGGTCGTGCCGACGATCTGACCATCGCCGTGGTCGGACCGATGACCGGGCCCGTCGCCACCATCGGCGAGCAGCAGAAGCGGGGCGCGGAAAGCGCCGCCCGGTTCATCAACGACGCCGGTGGGGTCCTCGGCAAGAAGATCAAGATCGTCGTCGAGGACGACGTCTGCGATCCGAAGCAGGCGGTGACCGTCGCCAACCGCATCGTCGCCAACCGCATCAAGTTCGTCGCCGGGCACGCCTGCTCCGGCGCCTCCATCCCGGCGGCCGACGTTTATGCCGAAAACAACATCATGATGATCAGCCCGGCGTCGTCGAACCCGATCCTTACCGAGAAGGGCAACCCGACGATCATGCGCCTCTACCCGCGTGACGACGCTCAAGGAGCGTTCATCGCACCGTGGATCGCCAGCCACTTCAAGGGCAAGAAGATCGCGGTCATGCACGACAAGTCGGCCTACGGCCGCGGCCTCGCTACGGTGGTCAAGGATAAGCTGAATGCGGCCGGCATCACCGAAGTGCTGTTCGACGGCATCAACGCCGGCGAGAAGGACTACGGCGCGGTCGTCTCCAAGCTGAAGTCGGTCGGCGCCGAGGTGGTCTATTTCGGCGGCTATCATACCGAGGCCGGCCTCATTCGCCGCCAGGCCGCTGACCAGGCCTATTCCATGACGCTGATCATGGGCGACAGCATCGCCACGTCCGACTATTGGGCGGTCTCCGGTCCGGCCGGCGAAGGCACCATCTTCACCTTCCCGACCGATCCGCGCCGCTCGCCGAACGCCGTCAAGGTGGTCGAGCAGTTCAAGGCGCAGAATTACGATCCCGAGGGCTTCACCCTGTTCTCCTACGCGGTGGTGCAGACCATCGTCGAAGGCATCAAGCGCGCCAATTCCGACGATCCGATGAAGGTCGCCAAGGCGCTGAAGGACGGACAGACGATCGAGACGGTGCTCGGCCCCGTGCAGTTCGACCAGAAGGGCGATCTCAAGGATCCGCACTTCGACATCAACCTGTGGCACGCCGGCCAGTACGCGCCGATCCCGAACTGATCGACGCCGCACGGCTATCTCCCTGTGACGCAATCGAGCCGCCCGGTGTCCGCCGGGCGGCTTTCGTTTGTCCCGCAAGCACCCCAGCGCGTCGCATGGCCGCACTGCAGCGCTGACCGTCAGCGCTGGCGCGCCGTGAGCGTCGCCATGACGTCCAAGCCGGAGCGGCCGGAGCGGGCGGCGATGGCGGCGACCGTCTCGCTCGCCTTGGGCTCGGCAACGCCGAAACTCTGCAGCCGAGCCAGTGCCGCCGCCTCGTCGAGTTGCAGCACCGGCGCCAAGTCCGAAATCGACGCCGACTGGGCGAGGATGAGGAAGGCGATCGCCGGGTTGCCGCGGCCGGATCCACCGCCCGACTGATAGGCGAAGGCGCCTGCGACGGCGAGGCTCAGGGCAAGCGCGATCGGCATGGCGGCGCGGTTGAAGTAGTTGCAGAAGGAGTTCCAGTTCCGCCACAGGTGCACGCCGACCGGCACGAGCAGGGAAAGCGACATGATTTCGTGCATTTCGCGGAAGATCGAGGTGCCGATGTGAAAGAACAGCGCCACGCCGGAGCCGGCGGAGACGAGGAAGAGGCCGGCAGTCAGCGGCGTACCGTAACGCAATAGGAAGGTGCGAAGCGCGAGCATTTTGAAACTCCAAAGGTCAGAGAAGCGGACGGGCCGGGCGGAACCGCAGGATCATTGCGGCGGCGAACCGCCCGGCGTGGGAGCGGCTGCAGCGGTCAAGCGCTCGGCGCCAATTCGGCGTGCGCGACCGCCACCAGGTGGTCGCGGCGCCTGACGTAGAGGGCGAAAACCAGGCCGGCGAAGACGGCGGCGGTCACGGCCGTGGCGGCGGCAAGGCCGATCATGCCGTGCGCCAGCAGATCGCCCGCGGCGGTACCGGCCGACCGGATCAGCGCGATCACCGGCCAGTAGACGGCAAGCCGGGTCGACAGTGCCTTGCCGCCGAGCGCCAGGGCGACGGCCAGCGGCACGGCGAGCACCAGCATGGCGTCGAGATTGCCGAGCCCGACGGCATAGGACATCGCGTCGCCGACCAGCGTGCCGAGGATGCCGGCGAGCGTCATCGACACCCAGTAGAAGCCGTTGACGGGAATGGCGGCGGCGGCACTGCGATGGTCGGCGCGGTGCCAGACGGCAAGCATGGCGGCGAGAAGCGCGGCCACAATCGGCACCGAGACGGCAAAGCCGATGCCGTCGTCATGCAGGCAGTCGCCGATATTGGTCGCGGCGGCGCGGATGGTGATGATCGCTGCCCAGTAGTAGACGCCCGGCGCGACCCGACTGAACGAGGCGGCGGCGAAGATGGCGATGAGCGCGGCGGCAAGGAACGGCAATCCGGAGACGTGGCCGAGGTCGAGCCCGTCGGCGAGGAAGTCGCCGACGTTGGCGCCGAACACGCTGGCGACGATCAGCACCGACCAATAGCACTTGTCGATTTTTGGAACGTATCTCACGGGCGGACCCTTTCGCGATGACCTGGCCCTGTCATCGCTCCCACAGCCCTGACGTTCAACGCGGCAAATGTCGTCTTTTGTAACCAGGTATCTTGTCGATGATTTACTTTCAGACGAACAGTTGTCTGTGGCCAAATAATTGTTCCGATTGTCGAATCCGGCAATTTTCCGGGCCGGTCCCGGCCCGGCGGCAGGGCTGGTGCACAGAGAGCGATCGTCCTGTCACCGCCCCCCGCCACGCCAATCTGCCAGATGATCAGCATGATCAATTGCTTGCGCACTGGCTGCCGCCGCACCACCTGTCGGCGCGCCAGCCGCCCGGCGGCGCCGTTACCGGCTGATTTACCGCCCCGGTGCTACAATTAGTTACAATTTGGCGCTGGCCCCTGCCGCCCGTTCGGCCGCAGGAAGGAACCGGCGGCCGAATTCCGCCGGCACGACCGGCAGCCGCGACCGCCGGCCCGCCGCCGTGCCAGGACCGATCCATGGACCGAACCCCGCATATCCTCGTCGTTGACGATCACCGCGAGATCCGCGAACTGTTGGCCAAGTATTTCGTCAAGAACGGGCTCCGCGTCTCGACCGCCAACGGCGGGGCCGAGATGCGCCACGTGTTGCGCGGCGGCGCCATCGATCTCGTGGTGCTCGACATCATGATGCCCGGCGAGGATGGACTGACGCTGTGCCGACAGACCCGCCAGACCAGCGACGTGCCGATCGTGCTGCTGACCGCAGTGTCGGAGGAGACCGACCGCATCGTCGGGCTGGAACTCGGCGCCGACGACTATCTGACGAAGCCGTTCAATCCGCGCGAACTCCTCGCCCGCGTCCGCGCCATTCTCCGCCGCGCCGCCGCCCAGACAAGGCCGGCCGAGACCGAGGCCAAGCGCTATCGCTTCGGGGCCTGGACAGTCGACACCGTCCGGCGCGTGCTGATCGACGCGACGGGCGACGAGAGCGCGCTTGGCACGGCGGAGTTTCGCCTGCTGACCGCCTTTCTCGCCCGGCCCGGCATCACCCTCAGCCGCGACCAGTTGCTCGACATCACCGTCGGCCGGCAGGCGCAGATCTTCGACCGCTCCATCGACAATCTCGTCAGCCGGCTTCGCCGCCGCATCGAGCGCGATCCGCAGGAGCCGGACCTGATCAAGACCGTGTGGGGCGAAGGCTACACGTTTGCCGGCAGCGTCGAGGTCATCGAATGAACCCGTCGTTCAGCCGCTTCGTGCCGAAAGGTCTGGCCGGCCGGCTGGTGTTGCTGTTGATCGCGGCGCTGGCGTTGGCGCAGACCGCGCTGGTGATCCTCCTCCATGGCGAGCAGGACCGGGTGGTGGAAGAGATCGCGCACGGCCAGGCGCTGAACCAGACGGTGACGCTTGCCAGGCTGCTCACCCACTATCCGGCATCGGAGGGTGATACGCTGGCGGAGGCCTTCGGCTCGCGCCTCTCCTGCGCGCGCATTTCCGCCGTCGCGCCGTCGACCGAACCGATGAGCACGGCGGAACAGCAACTGGCAAGATTGCTGGGCTTGATGCTGCACGGCGTCGGCACGTCCATGCCTTATGTGGCGATCGGGCCGATGGACCCATCCGAACACCCCTGTCAGTCGGACACCGCCGGCCCGACGGACCGATCCGTCGATTTCGCCCCCGGCCGCCGCGGTCAGTCGTTCCGTCACGGTCGAGGCGGGCTGGCCGCCGTCGAGATCAGCGTACCGCTCCGCGACGGGCGCTGGCTGACGACGCGCATGGCGGTTGCCGTCCCGACCGGCTGGAACCGGATAACGGTGCTGTCCTTCCTCCTGTCATCGCTCGCCGTCGCGGCAGCGGCGGTCATCGGCGTGCGCTCGCAGACCCGTTCGCTCGGCCGCCTCGCCGCAGCCTCCGAGCGCTTCGGCCGTGGCGAGCGCGTCGACCCGCTGCCGGCCGACGGCCCCAGCGAAGTGGCGGCGGCGATCGTCGCCTTCAATACCATGCAGGATCGGCTCAGCGGCTACATGCGCGATCGGCTGAAGCTGCTCGCCGGCATCAGCCACGATCTCAGGACGCCGCTGACCACGTTGCGGCTGAAGGCGGAGTTCATCGACGACGAGGCGGTGCGCGACGACATCGTCGCCACCATCGACGAACTCTCGGCCATCTGCGAGGCGACGCTCGCCTTTTCCCGTGCCGAGGCGACGGCGGAGGCAACCGCCGAGGTCGAATTGAATGCCCTGGCCGGAGACGTAGTGGGCGCCGTCAAGCTGGCGGGTGCCGATGCCACGTTGCAGCCGTCGCCGCCCCTGCCCTATGCCTGCCGGCCAGTGGCGCTGAAGCGAGCGCTGCAGAACCTCGTCGACAATGCCGTACGCTACGGCGGCAACGCGCGGGTGAGCCTCGCACGGTCCGATGGCCGCGTGCTGATCCGGGTCGACGACGACGGGCCGGGGCTGCCGGCCGACCAGATGGAGGAAGCGTTCAAGCCGTTCGTCCGGCTGGAAGCCTCGCGCTCGATCGAAACCGGCGGCATCGGCCTCGGTCTGGCGATCGCGCGCTCGATCATCGTCGCGCACGGCGGCACAATCCGTCTCGTCAATCGGCCGGAGGGCGGGCTCAGAGCCGAGATCGAACTGCCCTGAGGCGCGGCTATCGCGCTCGATCAGACCGTGTACACCTTGCCTACGCACTCGCCCGATCGCGTCGGCGATGAGCGCTGTCGTTGCCGGCGTGCCGCAGTCGATGCGCGATATCTGCTCCATCCCCTGCGGCTTCAGCGCTTGGGTCTGTCGCCGGCTTGGCCACGGGCCGTCGTTCTTCGCGGAAGCCGGACGGTGTCTTGCCGATCAGCCGCATGAAGTTTCGATTGAACGTCGAAAGCGTATCGTAACCGACGTCAAGACCGATCGAGATGATTCGTTCGTTCGTCTCGATCAGTAGCTGACAGGCTTTGTAGATCCGCAGCCTGTTGATGTATTCGATGCAGGTGCATTTGACATGCCGCTCGAACAGGCGGGAGAAGGCGGGCAGGCCCATGCCCTCGGCCGCAGCGATCTCCCGGCATGTCAGATCCGATCGATTGAAGTTCTGAGCAATGTAGGCGAGGATCCGCTCGAGCCGGCGCGGCTGGGCGCATTCATGGTTGGGTCCGCGCAACGACAGCGAGGTCCGGTCGCGATCGGCCTCGAGCACGCCGAGCAATTCGAAGAACAGCGCCATCCGCTCGAGACCGCGCGCTTCGAGCATTTCGCCGAGCAGGCCGGCCGCCACCGCCGCAGCCCTTGGCGAGAACTGGATGCCGGCGCGCGCCGCATCGAGGAGATCGGCAAAACTGGCGCAGTCGGAGAATTCCGCGATGCATTTCTCCGCAAAGCCGGCCCCGAACTGCAGCACCAGGTCGCGTCCGGCGATCAGCCCGTTGCTGTCGCGCTCGCTGTCGCCGGCGTTGTCCGACACCCACATGTGCGGCAGGTTCGGCCCGGTGATGACCACGTTGCCCGGTTCGAACCGACCGGCGTAGGTGCCGACGTAGACCTGTCCTGAACTCCGCCGGATAAGATGAATCTCATATTCCGGATGATGATGCCATCCTGAAAAGGCGAACGGATAGTCGTGAGCGTAGAGACGGAACGTCCGATCAAGCGGCGTTTCGATCACTTCGAGCAAAGGCTTGACATTCATGATGCTGGCCTTTCCGGTCAGCCGGGTTCGATGCCCCGACCGAACGCTCTATCGATCAAACCGGATCTTCATATCCGAGGGAGGCTGCTGAGATGCGCTCTCGAATGCCTCGATGCAACCAGCGAACAGGTAGCGCGGCAAAACCGGCGGCTTCGGATCGATGCTGCCGGAAGCGGGCGGCTTGATGGCGCGTTCCCCGACGTTGGCGTGGTAGAAGGTACCGGCGACCGGGATTTCGCTGATTTGAAGCGACAGTGCATCGGGACCGCCGGGGCTCGCGGCAACGCGATCGCCCCGCGTCAAATGAGCAATTTCATCACCGACCGCCGCCACTGCAGCGGAAGCCGCATGTCCGAGGACCATCGGTTCGGTGACGACGAAATCGCCAATCCTGCTATTGTTGGAGTAATGACCATCGCTGCCGCAGATACCGCCCGATTTGACGGCGATCCGAAGCTCGTACGGCTTGGGTCCGAGAGTACCGGGAACGTCGATGCCGCGGAGGTTGAACGCTCCGGCACGTTCAAGTACAACGACTTGAATCTTCATCGATTATCCTCCCCGACCACGCTCCGCACATCTAAGGCGCGGATGCTTGGCTCAATGAGACGAAGTATGCGGCGACGGCGCTCGCAATGCTAAGCCGATAAATCAAATCGTCATGCAGCATTTTACATTATGTCGGACTGCGGAGGCCCGGCAGCATGCGGCGAGCGCCAAAACCGGCCCTCTGCGACGTCCTGTCGCATGGCCATTTGCGGCCAGGCAGCCGCTCGCAGCCGTCCGCGGCGTCATTTGTAGCGACTGCGCCAGACGCTGATGAGGCTGGCGGCGATGGCGAAACCGGCAGCGACGAGGAGCCCGAGACGCGGCGCCGCATCGATGGTCTCCAGCTTGAACAACAGCGCCATGCCGATGGCGCCGAGCGTCTGGCCGCACAGCCGGGCGGTTCCCTGCATGGCGCCGGCAGCGCCGCTGCGGCTCTTCGGGGCCGACAGCAGCAGGATGCGGTTGTTGGGGGTCTGGAAGAAGCCGAAGCCGGCGCCGGCCAGCACCGTGCCGATGACGAACGGTTCGAGACTGTCGCTGTTCGACCAGACCCCGACGATCGTCAGTCCCAGCGCCAGGAACGCGCTGCCACCGGCGCACAGCCAGGCGGTCGGCACGGAATTCGACAGCCGGCCGGCGATCGGCGCGGCGATCATCACCGTCAGCGGCCAGGGGATCATGTAGAGGCCGGACGAGGTGATGGACTGGTGCAGGTGGTGCTGCAGGTAGAAGGGCAGCGCCACATAGCTCATCATCTGGCTGCAGAAACTGCACACCGAGGCCGCGACGGCAACGCGGAAGGCGGGATTGCGGAACAGATCGACCGGCACCAGCGGCGCGTCGCGCTGTGTCTCCCGCCGGATCAGCACGGCGAGACAGACGAGCGCCGCGGCGATCAGCGCCGCACCGAACGCCGGGGCGTCGGCAAGCGCGTCGGCGCCGATGAAGAACATCACGAACATCGCGGTATTGGTGGCGATGACGAAGCGGTCTAACTGGCGCGCCATGCCGGAGGGATGCGGCAGCACGCGTGACGCCAACAGCACGGCGGCGCCGATCGGCAGGTTGACGGCGAACAGCCACGGCCAATTGGCAATCGACAGGATGGCGCCGGCGACGCCCGGGCCCATTGCCGAGGAAACGGCGACGGTCATGGCGTTGAAGCCGATGACGGTACCGAGCAGTCGCTGCGGGCAGATGAAGCGCAGCATCATGGCGTTGAGGGCCATGATCTGGCCGGCGCCCAGGCCTTGCAGGAAGCGCGCCGACACCAGCATCGGCAGGCTGGTCGAAAACGCGCAGATGGCCGAAGCCAGCGTGAACAGGACGACGCCGCAGACGAAGACGCGGCGGGCGCCGAGCTTCTCGCCGAGCGCGCCGCTCGGCAGCAGCGCGACGATCACCGCCAGCTGGTAGCTCGAAACCACCCACACCGTCGCGGCCGGCGTGGCGTCAAGCGCCTTGGCGATCGACGGCAGGGCGATGTTGGCGATGGCGCCGTCGAGGACGACGAGGAGCAGCGTCAACAGGATGACGGCGATGGCGAAGTGGCGCTGCGGCGCCGGCAGTCCGTCGTCGTCACGCGCTTGCGCCATGGGCGCGGCTTCCACCGCGGCCAGCGGTTCGGGCTCCTCGACTACCAATCCATCCGACGCCATGCCGTACCTCTTCGTTCGACGAGCCGAGGGTCTAGCACCTCAGCGCCATGGCGCCAAACGCAACGATGGAAACACACGGTTGCGCCCAGCGCCATAGCTCGGCTATGTTTCTGTCATGATCGAGCCTGATCTCAACCTGCTCGTCGCGCTCGATGCGCTGTTGGCCGAGGGCAACGTCTCCGGCGCGGCACAGAAGCTCGGGCTGTCGACGTCGGCCATGAGCCGCACGCTGGCGCGGCTGCGGGCGCACGTCGGCGATCCGCTGCTGGTTCCGGCGGGGCGAAAGATGGTGCCGACGCCGCATGCCGACGCCATCCGCGACGAGGTTCGGCTGCTATGCGGCCGGGTCAAGGCCGTCATGCAGCCACCGGAGAGTGCGGATCCCCGCGATTTCCACCGGGCCTTCACCTTGCGGGCGAATGAAGCCTTCGTCGTGGCGTTCGGCGCCGGCCTGGTCGCGGCGGCGGCCGAGACGGCACCGGGGGTGCAATTGCGCTTCGCGCCGAAGCTGGAAAAGGACATCCGATCGCTGCGCGACGGCGTCGTCGACCTCGACATCGGCGTACTGGGCGAGGAGACGGCGGAACTCAAGGCGCAGACGCTGTATCGCGACCGGTTCGTCGGCATCGCCCGGGCCGGACATCCGCTGCTGTCGGGCGGCGACATCACGCCGCAACGCTATGCCGCTGCCGGCCATGTCGTCGCCTCGCGCCACGGCAAACGTTACGGGCCGGTCGACGCGGCACTGGCAGATCTCGGCCTGGAGCGGACCGTCAGGGTGGTGGTGCCGAGCTTTCCGGCCGTCCTTGCCATCGTTGCCGCGTCCGAGCTGATCGGGCTGGTGCCGCGAACGTTTTTCCGGCCGGGACAGATCGGCCGCGGCGATGGCGATCCGATCATCGCGGAGTTTGCCCTTCCCGTCATGACGCCGGAAATCGTCATTTCGCAAAGCTGGCATCCGCGGCTCGATGCCGATCCGGCGCACCGCTGGTTGCGCGGCGTGGTGTTCGAGGCCTGTCGCAGGATGATCGCCCGCCGCGACCGGGTCGGTTCGGAGCGCGCGTGAGCGGCGTGGCCCGACGGCCAACAGAGACCTTGCCACCCTGCACGGAACATCCGGGGCCCCTTGCGCTATTTCATGGCGCCATGGGTCGGGCCCGGCTAGAGGTGGCGGTTTCCGGGGCACGTCTCAAGGGCGCTCGTGTTGCGGCGTTCGAAAGGCTGCTGCAGCGAATGATCGTCGAAATCTATCAGATTGCCGGGGTGTCGCTGCTGGCCTTCGCTTCGGGCGCCATCAATGCGGCGGTCGGCGGTGGCGGCATGGTGACGATCCCCGGCCTGTTCGCCACCTTTCCGCTGCAGATTCCGGCCTTTCTGCTGGCAACCGACAAGGTGTCCTCGATCTTCGGCCACATCAGCGCGATGCGGCATTATGCCTTGCGCATGCAACTGCCGTGGAAGCTCATCGGGCTGGCTGCCTCCGCCGCCTTCCTCGGCGCGCTCATTGGCGCACATACGGTCTATTCGTTCCCGCGGGAATGGGTCAGGCCGCTGGTCATCGCCATGATGGCGGTGATGTTCGTCTACACGCTGGTGCGCCGCGATTTCGGTTCGAGCGATGCGGGCCAGCCGGTGACGAAAGCGCGTCAGGCCGCGGGTATCGGCATCGGCTTCATGATCGGCTTCTACGACGGGTTCTTCGGGCCGGGCACCGGCAGTTTCCTGGTGTTCCTGTTCGCGCGCGTGTTCCGCTTCGATTTCCTCAAGGCCACCGCCTGCGCCAAGGTGGCCAATCTCGCCGCCGATTCCGGTGCGGTCGTGTACTTCCTGCCAGCCGGCGCCGTGGTGTGGAAGCTCGCCATGCCGATGGCGGTTTCGGCCTATCTCGGCGGTCTTGTCGGGGCGCGGCTGGTGATGATGGGCGGCAACGCCTGGATCCGCCGAGCCTTCCTTGCGCTGTCGGCGATCCTGCTCATCAAGCTGACGTCGGACTATCTGGTCTGATCGCGGCCGTGCCGAAGCCGGATGCGTCCGACGCAGGTCGCCCGGGGGTGATCCGTCTGAAAGATCCTCTCCGCCGAAAGCCGAAGACGCACCGGTTCAGTGGACGTAGGCGCGGCTGCGCCGGTCGAGCCACAGCGACACGACGAAGACTCCGAGGCCGACGGCCGACAGCAGTGCACCGACGTAGCCGGTCGCCGGGTAGCCGAAGCCATAGTCGAGCGCCCTGCCGCCGAGCCAGGCGCCGATGGCATTGGCGATATTGAAGGCCGAATGCATCGAGGCAGCAGCCAGCGTCTGGCCGTCGCGCGCCACGTCCATCAGCCGCGACTGCACCGCCGGACCGACGGCGAAGGTGCAGCCGAGCAGGAACGTGGTGATACACAGCGCCACCGGCCACTGCGCGACCAGGCCGAAGGTGGTCATGATCACGATGTTGAACACCAGCATGCAGCCGATGGTGCCCATCAGCGACCTGTCGGCAAAGCGCGAGCCGAGGAGGTTGCCGGCATTCATGCCGAGGCCGAACAGGGCCATGATCACCGCCACCATGGCGACCGGCATGTGGGCGTAGTCGGTGGCGGTCGCGGCGATGTAGCTGAAGATGGAAAACATGCCGCCGAAGCCGGTGGCGGCCATCAGCAGCGTCAACAGCACCTGCGGGTGGGTGAAGGCGATCAGCTCGCGCATGACGCCGGCGTTCTCGTGCGGCTGGTCGTCCGGCAGGTGCAGCCATAAGAGCATCACGGTGAGCGTGCCGATGATGCCGACGGAGAGGAACATCACGCGCCAGCTGAGGATGGTGCCGAACACGGCCATGACCGGCGTGCCCAACAACGTCGCCACGGTCAGGCCCAGCATCACGTAGCCGACGGTCTGGGTGCGGCGCTCGATCGGCACCAGCGAGGCGGCCACCAGCGCCGCGACGCCGAAATAGGCGCCATGCGGCAGTCCGGTCAGGAACCGCAAGACGATCATGCTGGACAGGCTCGGAGCGGCGGCGCTGGCCAGATTGCCGATGGCAAACACCGTCATCAGGATCAACAGCAGCGAACGGCGCGAGGTTTTCGCCCCGGCAACGGCGATGAGCGGCGCACCAATCACCACTCCGGCAGCGTAGGCGGTGATGACATAGCCGGCATCCGGCACGCTGACGCGAAATGTCGTCGCCACTTCGGGCAGCAGCCCCATGATGGCGAATTCGCCGGTGCCGATGCCGAAGCCGCCGCAGGCCAGCGCCAGGATGACGAGCGCCACCTTGAGCGCGGAGAGGGGCACGTCGGTCCCGGTTGCAGTGTCGGTATCGGACAGGCAGATGTCTTGGGCGCTCAAACCGTTCGGTCCTTTTCGATGGGATTGTCGGATAAATAGGCGCGCATCGAGATTAGGCAACAGAGGCAACCCGCCGGGCCGTCTGGCCAGGCGGGCGCGGGGTTCGGGCCTTTCCTACCTGCGTTTGGTGACGATTATTGGAAGCGGCTTACCGCTCGCCACAGGTCGACGCCGCCCTCGACGGCGTAGGTGTCGATCTCGGCCAAGTCCTCCGGGCTGAAGCTCAGGTTCTTCAGGGCGTCGAGGCTGTCGTCGAGCTGCTCGACGGTACGCGCGCCGACGAGCGCCGAGGTGAAGCGCTTGTCGCGCAGCGTCCAGGCGACGGCCATCTGGGCGAGCGTCTGGCCGCGGCGTTGGGCGATGGCGTTCAGCGCGCGCACATTGGCGAGGTTCTCGGGCGTCAACAGCGACGAGCGGAACGAGCCGCCCTTGGCGGCGCGGGCGTCGCCGGCCGGTTCCTGATGGATGTATTTGTCGGTGAGGAGGCCCTGCGCCAGGGGCGAGAAGCCGATGCAGCCGACCCCGAGCTCGTCGAGCGTATCCATCAGCCCGTCGGTCTCGATCCAGCGGTTGAACATCGAATAGGACGGCTGATGGATCAACAGCTTGACGCCCTCGGCCCGCAATGCCGCTTCCATCAAGCGAGTCCGCGCCGGACTGTGGGAGGAGATGCCGACGTAGAGCGCCTTGCCCTGCCGGACCGCCTGGGCGAGCGCCGCCGCGGTCTCTTCCACCGGCGTATCCGGCCAGGGGCGGTGGGCATAGAAAATATCGACGTAGTCGAGCCCCAGCCGCTTCAGGCTCTGGTCGAGCGAGGCGATCACGTACTTGCGCGAGCCGCCGACGCCGTAGGGACCCTCCCACATCGGCCAGCCGGCCTTGGTGGAGACGATCATCTCGTCGCGATAGTCGGCGAAATCCTTCTTCAGGATGGCGCCGAAGTTTTCTTCGGTCGAGCCGAACGGCGGGCCGTAGTTGTTGGCGAGGTCGAAATGGGTGACGCCGCGGTCGAATGCCCGCCGGACGATGGCACGCCCGGTCTCGAACACATCCGTGCCGCCGAAATTCTGCCAGAGGCCGAGCGAGATTGCCGGCAATTGCAGGCCGGATCGGCCGCAGCGGCGGAAATTGGCGACAGTGTAGCGATCTTGGGCAGGCACATAGCTCACGGAACCATCTCCTCGTCGGCAGCATGATCCGAGCGCTCGCAGCGTTGCGATCCGCGCGATCGGACTATACGCACATGATTGAATCTCGGGACTTTCCCGGTCGGGCGGATCCGCCCGATCGAGCGAGTCCCGAGCCGATGACTGGAGGCTGCACCCTAAGGCCCGGGGGATCATTGAATCAACCGCCGCGGACGCAATGGCTTGTTGAGCAGAATTCAACGATTGGGCTTCCAGCTCAGCGTCGGGTCGATATCGCGGATGGTTTCGATCAGCGCGCCGAGGCCGAACGGCAGTTGCCTGCGGCTCGGGTAATACATGGCGAGCGGCGGCCCCATCGACAGCCATTCCGGCAGACAGACCTGCAATCGACCGCTGACCAGATGCGGACGGATCAGCGCTTCCAGGCAATAGACGATGCCGATGCCGTCGAGCGCCGCGGCGATGGAGAGTTCGGAAGAGCCGGCGATCAGCCTGCCGGGCACATCGATGACGCGATGATCATCGCCGCGGTCGAATTCCCAGTGGTAGATCTGGCCGCGTCCGGTGCGCAGGCGAATGCACTGGTGATCGAGCAGATCCTCTGGCGTCTCGGGACGACCGGCGCGGGCGAAATAGGCGGGCGAGGCGACCGCGACCCAGCCGAGCGGGCCGGTCAGCGGCGCTGCAACCATGTCTTCGGGAATGGTGCCGCTGTAGCGCAGGCCGGCGTCGAACCCCTCGGCCGTCACGTCGACGAAATGGTCGTCGACCGCCACCTCGATCTCGACCAGGGGAAAGCGTTCGGTGAAGCGCGACATGACCGGCGCCAGCAACAGCGGCACGGCATCGCGCATCACATTGATGCGCACGCCGCCGGCACTCGAATTGACCTGGGCGCGGATATCGTCGAGGCCGGCATCGATCAACTCCAGCCCGGCGGCGACCTTCTGGGCCAATGCCTCACCGGCAGCGGTCGGCGCGACGCTGCGGCTGGTGCGGTTGAGCAGGCGAACCCCCAGCCGGGTTTCGAGCGCCTTCATGCGGTGGCTCATCGCCGAAACGGTGATGTCGAGATGATCGGCGGCGCGACGGAAGCTGCGGAACTGCACGATCAGCAGGAACAGCGACAGATCGGCATAGTGGCTGCGGTGCGGTTCCATGAGGCCTGCCCGGTGCGCGGATGGACGGACAGCGCGGGGACCGGCAGCGCGGCGGATGCTGCCGGGCGGCGATCGATCCCGACGGCAGCTTCTACGCCGCAAATGTGCCGGCGTCACACCGTATGCCGGGCTCGGTCAATCATCGGCCTGGAGTGCGGTGACTTCGATCTCCACCAGGAATTCCGGCCGGGTGAAGCCCGACACGATGACGAGCGTCGACACCGGCCGGGGATCGACCGTGTAGCGGTCGCGCACCGCCATGTAGGTCGGGAAATCCTCGCGCCGGGTGACGAAACCGGCGATGCGGATGACGTCGGAAAAATCCATGCCGGCATCGGCGAGGATTGCCTTCACCGCCTCGAAGCAGAGGATGGCCTGGGCCTCGACGTCCAAGGGGATCGTGTCGTCGACGGCAATGCCGAGCTGCCCAGAGGTGACCAGCAATCGGCCGGCCGCCGGCAACGATAATCCATGGCTGTAGCCGCCGAAGGGCTTTCGGACGCCGGCTGGATTGTGGACTTGTTTCATTGCCATATATTGCTTTTCTCGATTTCAGCTCACGACGCTGGTTATTGCGAGCGAAGCGATCCAGACGTTTCAACTGCTTTCTGGATTGCTTCGCTTCGCTCGCAATAACGAACTCTGTATTTTATATGGACTTGCGGCATTGGGCTGCACATTGCTTCGACCGATCAAATCAGCTCAGAAGCGCGCCATGGCATCGCCGACCTTGGCGAGGAACCGCGCGCGGGTTTCCGGCGTCGAATTGTTCATGTCGTAATGCGCCATGAATTTGACCGAGCCGAACGGATTGATCTGCGCCCGCAACACCCGCTTGACGATCTTCTTCGGCGGATCGCCGGCCAGAAACGCCCTGAGCGGCGTGCCGCCATAGGTCAGCACGGCGCCGAGCTTGCGGATCTGTTGCAGGCGCGACTGCACCTTGCCGTCGACCAGTTCGAACGACACTCCGGGCAGCCAGACACGGTCGAAATAGCCCTTCAGCATCGCCGGAAAGCCGAAATTCCACACCGGCGTGACGATGACCAGCGCTTCGGCGGCTTTGAGGCGATCGCAATAAGGAGCGACTTTGGCGCGGTTGTCGGGAATCGTGTGGTAGGCCAGCCGGTCCTCGCGCGACAGGACGGGATCGAAGCCCTCGGCATAGAGGTCGCAGTCGTCGACGTCGTGCCCGGCACGGACGAGCGCTTCATGCGTCTTGGCGTGCAGCGCCGCGCCGTAGCTCGATTCGACCGGATGCGAATAGAGCAGCAGCAGCTTCATTCGGCCGCCCTCAGCGCTGCAAGCCCTTGGAACAGGTAGGTCTTGCCGGCGGTGAAATCGAAGTCCGGGTTGTCCCAGGCGATCATCTTGCCGGGGTTGAGCAGGCCCTTGGGATCGGTTTCGTGCTTGAAGGCGAGTTGCACCGTGTCGGTCTGCTTCATGCCGCCTTCTTCCAGCGTATAGCGGTGCGGGTTGAAGATCGGGCAGCCGTTGTCCTCGAAGATGCGGATGATCTCCTCGAGCCGCGCCTCGGTCGAATAGCGCACCAACGGCAGGTTGGAGCACTGGATCTCGCCGTCGAAGGTGATGAATTCGAGGTGGCTGATCACCTCGTCGCCGAAGATGCCGGCCATGCGCACGGATTTTTCGACATGATCCGGGCTGCCGTACTGCACCTGCAGGTAGGTGATGCTGGGGTCGACCCTCAGCGCCCTGAGCGTCGTGTGGTTCCAGGTGAGCTCATAAGCTTCCGGAATGCCCTTGAGGCTCTCCGCCGTGTCGGCCCGGAAGACGATTTCGGCCTTCTTTACCCCGCAGAAGGCCTCGAAGGCGTCGAGCGCGAACGGTGCCACCATGCAGATCACCACCGACTGGCCGTCGCGGATCCACGGCTTATGCCGGCTGAAATAGGCTTGCGGCGCCGGCGCGGCGACGACCGCCAGTTCCTTCAACAGGATGCCGTGCTGATGCGCCAGCTGGTCGGCAAACTTGGCGGCGTCGGCAAATGCATCGAAGCCGACGATGACGTCGACCCAGTCGTAGGCAGGCGCCAACGGCATTTCGACCTCGGTGATGATGCCGTTGGTGCCGTAGGCGTGCGACACCTTGTGCAGGTCGAGGCCGGTCAGTTCGAGCACGCGCGGCTCCGCCTCCATGGTGACCACCTTGAGCCGCAGGATGTTGCCGAGATCGCGCAGGCCGCCCCAGCGGATTGAGCCGACGCCGCCGGAGCCGCCTGCGACGAAGCCGCCGATGGTCGCGGTCTTGGCGGTCGAGGGATGGAAGCGCAGCTCCTGGGCCGAGTGGGCACGGGTCTCCTCGTCGAGCTTGGAGATGACGATGCCGGCCTCGGCGATCACCCGGCCCGGATGGATCGCCTTCACCTTGTTCATGCCCGCCATGTTGAGGACGATGCCGCCGGACAGCGGCATGGCCTGACCATAGTTGCCGGTGCCGGTGCCGCGCGGCGTGACCGGCACGCCATGGGCGTAGGCCACCTTCAGAGTGCGGATCACCTCGTCCTCACTTGCCGGCGAGACGACGAGATCGGCGCGCACCTCGGCGAGCTGTGCCTTCAACACCGGCGAATACCAGTAGAAATCGCGGCTCTTCTGCAACACCAGCTGCGGATGGTCCTCGATGGCGATGCCAGCGAGTTCGGACTTGAGGACGGCATAATCAGGCATGGTGGCCTCCGGAGAGCCAGTCGAGGTCTCGGTAGTCGGGAAGCGCGCGCGACACGGCACGCCCCCTGCGCATCACGATGCGGTCGGCCTGCGGGCGCGACAGGAACTCGCTCCAGCGGCGCGCGGAGAACAGCACGAGATCGGCCGGTGCCCCCTCGGCGATGACGCCGAGTTCCGCCCTGCCGAGGATTTCGGCCGGCGTCCTGGTGACGATCCTCGCGGCTTCATCGAGTGGATGGTCGAGGTGCAGGATCCGGACCGCCTCGCGGAACACTTCGACCGGATCGAGGTCGCCATAGCCATAGAACGGGTCGCGGGTGTTGTCGGAAGCGACGGCGGTCGGCACGCCGGCCTCGGCCAGTTCCTTGAACAGCGTGACGCCGCGCCAGCGCGGCGTGCGGCCGGGATGGCGATCCTGCAGGTACATGTTGCACATCGGCAGCGACACCACGCCGATGCCGGCCGTGGCGACGAGGTCGATGACCCGCTTGGCGGTGTCCTCGTCCTGGCGGGCGAGCGAACAGCAATGACCGACCGTCACCGAGCCGGAAAAGCCGTGACGAAGCTTCGCCTTGGCGATCAATTCCAGCGTCAGGACTTCGCGGTCCTCGGTCTCGTCGACATGCAGGTCGATGTCGAGCCCGGCCGAGGCGGCCGCCGCGAACAGCCGGTCGAGCTGGGCATCGATGCGGGGTCCGGGGAAGGTGGCGCCACCGAGGAGTCCGCCGGCATCGGCGACGACCGCGACCAAATCGGCGAAATAGGCTTCGTCCTCGACCGCATCGATGGGCAGGAGCGCGACGGCCTGCAGGTCGATGCGGCCCTGCCACTCGGCCCGCTTGGCCTTGAACACCTCGAACGAGATGCGGTGCTGCGGCGCCAGGCTATCGAGATGGGTGCGGATCAGCCGCGTGCCGTGGGCGTAGGCGGCTTGAAGCGAGAACTGCATCCGCGCCGCCACATCCTCGGCGGTCCAGTTGGCTTCGCGGTCGGCGCGCACCGCATTGAGCGCGCCGATGAAGCTGCCGTCCGGATTGGCTTCGCGCTCCGAGATATGCCCCTTGTCGAGGTGGGTGTGCATGTCGGTGAAGCACGGCCAGACCATGCCGGCTTTGAGATCCAGTCGCGGCATCTCGGCCGGCGCGGCCCCCGTGGGCAGGATGGCGGCGATGCGGCCGGCGTCGATGACGACATCGGCGCTGACGAGCCCCTCGCGGGCGGCAACCGCAATCGGCTTCGCCAACAGCACGGCCGGCAACGTGGCGTTTGCCAGCACGAAGCGCGGCGCATCCGGCAATGAGGCGAAGTCGGCAGGCATCAATTTTCCCTTTCCACGCTGCTTTCGTGCCAGCGATGGAGCACGAGCCATGCCACGAACGAGGTGGCGGCAAAGATGGCGACGCCGAGCGCCGACAGCATCAAAAGCGCCGCGAACAGGCGGGGGATGTTGAGCCGGAACTGCGATTCCAACAGCCGGAAGGCGAGGCCGGAACCGGCACCGGCCGAACCGGCGGCGAATTCGGCGACGACCGCGGCGATGAGAGAAAGCCCGCCGCCGATCTTCAGACCCGTCATGAAATAGGGCTGCGCCGCCGGGATCTTCAGGTGCCACAGCGTCTGCAGTCGCGATGCGCCGTAGAGTTCGAACAGATTCAGATGGTTGTGATCGACGCTCTTCAGCCCCTGCACCATGTTGGACAGGATCGGGAAGAAGGCGACCAGGAAGGCGCAGATCAGCAGCGCCACCTGCGTGGTCGGGGCGTAGATCAGGATCAGCGGCGAGATGGCGACGATCGGCGTGACCTGCAACACGACGGCGATCGGATAGAAGGCGAGCTCGATCCAGCGCGATTGCACCAGCAGGATGGCGAAGATCGAACCACCGACAAGCGCCAGCCCGAGCGAAACGAGGGTGATCTCGGCGGTCACCAGGAAGGCCGGCCACAGGATCTGCCAATCCCTGACGAGCGCCGCCACTACCGTGATCGGGTCCGGCAGGATGTAGACCGGCGTTGCCGTCAGCTTCACGCCCGCCCACCAGATCACGACCAGCAGACCGACGACGGCCAAGGGGGTGAGAATGCGAAGCGCCAGATCGCGCGATGCGCCGAGGCCATTGCCGTTCGCCATCAGTGAGCTCCCGCGCCATGGAGGGCCTTGCCGCGCACGCTCTCGCCGTGCATGGCGTTCTGCAGCGAATGCGACACCCGTTCGCAGGTGCTGCGGTAGGATTCGGAGGTGCGGAACTCCTCGTCGCGCACCGCGCCGCGATTGACCTCGAAATCCTCGTGGATCCGTCCGGGACGTGCCTTCATCACCACGATGCGCGTCGACAGATAGGCGGACTCGAACACCGAATGGGTGACGAAGATGACCGAGACGCCGGTCTCCGCCCACAACGTCAGCACGTCGTCGTTGAGCTTCTGCCGGGTGATTTCGTCGAGGCTAGCGAACGGTTCGTCCATCAGCAGCAGTTTTGGCCGCGTCACCATGGCGCGGGCGATCGACACCCGCATCTTCATGCCGCCGGACAACTCGCGCGGATAGGCCTGGCGGAAGTCCGTCAGCCCCACCGTCTTCAGCGCATCGTCGACGACGGCAGCGGCGGCCCGGCGGGAGATGCCTTTCAGCTGCAATGGCAGATAGACGTTTTCAAACACATTGCGCCACGGCAACAGCGTCGGCTCCTGAAACACGAAGGAAATGTCGCTCTCAGGCTTGCCGTTCGGATTGATCCGCGTCGACGGCCAATCGATGGAGCCGGTGGTGACGCCGCCGAGGCCGGCGATGATCCTCAGCGCCGTCGACTTGCCGCAGCCAGACGGGCCGAGCAGGCTGACGAATTCGCCGGAACGGACGGTCAAGGACACGTCGGCCAGCGCCTGCGTGCCGTTGGAGAACAGTTTCGACACCGATCGCATGGCGAGCAGCGGGCGCATCGCTGGTACGGGCGTATCCAAGGGATCGGTCATTCCTCTGGCAGTCGGCGTTGACGACATGGGCGACTCGTCGCGGTCACCCCAAGACGGGTCGGGGATACTCACAGCATTCCCGCGATCGATCGAAGCATGTTACGATACTGTCCGAGCGCGCGCACGCGCTTGTTGCCCGGACAATCTTCGACTTTCCGGGCATAGATTTTATGCGCAATCACTTCTTCAGCGCCAGACCGACGCCCTTGCAGACGAACTTCGCGGTAAAGGCCTTTGTGTAGTCCGTATCCGCCTTCAATACCTTGATCTTCACCATCGTGTCGAAGAACGCCTTGTACTTCGCGTCGGTCATGCAGCCGATGCCTTTCGGCAGGGCTTCGCCCGATTCCACGATGCCGTATTCCTTCATCTTGGCGATGGAGAAGGCGATCTGGCCATCGGTCATCTCCGGATTGTCTTTCTTGATCAACTCGTTGGCCGCCTTGTTGTCGCCATAGAGATAAGTGTACCAGCCCTCGATCGAGGCATCGACGAAGCGCTGCACCAGTTCGGGCTTGTTCTCGACCAGGCTCACTTGCGCCGCGATCGTCGTCGAATAGGGATCGAAGCCCTCGTCCGCCAAGAGGAAGATCACCGGCTTGAAGCCGGCTTGGCGTTCGATCTCGTAGGGCTCGGAGGTGAGATACCCCTGCTGCGCCGACTTGGCATCGGCAAGGAACGGCGCCGGGTTGAACGTATAGGGCTTGTACTGTTCGTCCCTGAAGCCCTTGAAGTTGGCCTTCATCCACTCGAAGAAGGTGGTGTAGCCCTCCTTGCCGAGGAAAATGGCGCTCGCCTTGGCCAGATCGGGGAATTTATCCATGCCCTGGCCGGGATGCGCCATCAGCACCTGCGGATCCTTCTGGAACATGGCGGCGACATCCATGATCGGAATGCCCTGCTCGACCGCCGACAGTTCGCCCATGGCCGAGCCCATGTAGAAGTCGATCTTGCCGGCGATCAACAGCGCGGCGTTGGCCGCCTGCGGGCCACCCTGAACGATGGTCACGTCGAGCCCGTGCTTCTTGTAGGTGCCGTCGGCGATGGCCTGGTAGAAACCGCCGTGCTCGGCTTCCGCCAGCCAGTTGGTGCCGAAAGTGACTTTGTCGGCGGCCTCCGCCGCGACAGACAGTCCGAGGCCGCAAACGGCCGCGATCAGGCCGAGCTTGAGCGTTGCGTGCATGTCCGGTCTTCCCCTGTCATGACGTGAATGGTCCCCTCGATCGGGGCATTGTGCGGAAATGGAGCACTTGCATCGAGCCTTGAAAAGCATCAAATTGCGTTCGCTTTGATGCCTTTTCGGCAATTCAGCAGGGATTGTTGCTTCTGCGGGCGCTGTGCCCGGATTTTGGGCAGGCAATGTCGATGTTGCACTCACGCAAGCTCCTGTACATCAACGAAATCGCCAAGTGCGGCTCGATCCGCAAGGCTGCCGAACGCATGAACGTGGCGTCCTCGGCGATCAACCGGCAGATCCTGGCGCTCGAGGACGAGATCGGCGCGCCGATCTTCGAACGGCTGCCGCGCGGCCTCCGGCTGACGTCGGTCGGCGAGCTTTGCGTCGAGCACGTTCGCGATGTGCTGAAGAATTACGAGAAGCTGCAGGGCCGCATCAAGAGCCTCAAAATGCCGCAGGCCGGCAAGGTGTCGATGGTCACCACCATCGGGCTGGCGTCCGGACCGCTGCCGCAACTGATGGCTCGCTTCCTCGCCGACCATCCGCGCATCCGGGTGCTGGTCAGGAGCGACGGCGGCGTGACGACCTCGATGCCGGTGATCGCCGGCGAGGTGGATCTCGGCCTCGGCTTCAACATTCCGACGCTGCCCGGCATCCGGTCGCTGGCCAATTTCGAGGTCCCCATCGGCGCGGTGCTGCCGGTCGGCCACCGGCTGGCCGCCCGGGAGCGGGTGAGCCTCGTCGATCTGGCGCAGGAGCGGCTGGTGCTGGGCCTACCCGGAACGTCGTTGCGCGACACCATCAACCTGGCGTTTGCGCCGCTGCCGATTTCGGTCGAACCGGCGCTCGAAACCAATTCGCTGGAAATGATCCGCAGCCTGATCGGCCAGGGGGCGGGGGTGTCGCTGCTCAATCCGCTGGACGTGCTGATGGAATCGCGGCGCGGCGACCTCGTCTACCGGCCGCTCGCCGACAGCCACGTCCGTCCGCAGCCGATGAAGCTGTTCGCCCGGGCGCGGGCCGCGCTCGACGCCGCGACCAGCGTGTTCGTCGAGTTCCTGCTTTCAGAACTCGTCGACATGATCCGCGAGACGACCAACGGCCAGGGATTGGTGGGCAAGGCTCAGCCGGTATAGAGGTTCGACAGGGAATAGCCGGTCAGATCCTCGATCAGCTCGACGAAGCCGCGCGCGACGTGGCGGCAATAGCGCTCGCCCTTGTCCACCGTCGCCTTGGAGGCATCGCCGACGACGCCGTTCGGGTTCAGATCGTGCGCCACCCAGGCAAGTGCGTGCGGCGGCAACGGCTGCAGGTAGGTGGTGTTGGCCTTCATCCATTCGGCGCGCGAGACGAAATTCTCCGCCTTGTCCATCCTGACCAGATCCGGGCGGAAATACAGCATCATCGATGTTTCCACCTCGCCGCCGTGGATGCCGTAGGTCATCTCGTGCCGGCTGAACAGCCCCTCCGGGCTGCCGAAGCGGCTCCACTGCGTCGCCACCACCGCCATCTGGAAGCGCACGCGCATCTCGCGCGAAACGATCGACATCAGGTCGAGATTGCCACCGTGCGAGTTGACGATGATCAGCTTCTTCACCCCGGCTTCCGACACTTTCTGGCCGATCGCCGTCCACACCGGGATCAGCAGTTCGGCGGGAAACGACAGCGTGCCCGGGCCGTAGATATGCTCGTTGGCCTTGCCGATTTCCTGGGTCGGCAGCACCAGCACGTTCAGGTGGGCAGGCAGGATCTTCCTGACTTCGCCGAGCATGCCGTTGGCGATCGCCGTGTCGGTGGCGATGGGCAGGTGCGGCCCGTGCTGCTCGGTCGAGGCAAGCGGCAGGATGGCGACGGTCGTTTCGGTATCGAGCGTGCCAAACTCGGGGCTGGTCAGCTCATTCCAGTAAAAGCGCGCTGTCATCGCCGGCCTCCGCTTGCGTCCCACGCTTCCGGAACTAGGCAATAACGTTAGCGCTGAAAAGCATCAATTTGCGCTCGATATGATGCCAAATTGCGGATGGTGCGCGCTACCCGCCGAAAACCGGCCCGAGGCGGGCGGGCGCCAGGACCAGCCTCGTCGCGCCGCTCCGGTACCGTTTTGACGTCCGCGGCCGGCGCGTGCGGCGAAATCAACGGCAATACGGGCCGGGGAGAGCCTCTCCCCGGCCCGCTTCAACGCATACGCAGGCATCATTTCGCGTGTCGTTGCAACACCGGCGCCGCGACTGGCGCGGGACCGGCCCGCGACCGGCGCCATCAGCCGACGTCGACCATCACCTTCATGATGTCCGCGCCGTTGGTGTCGATGTAGCGATAGGCGTCGCTCCAGGCGGCGAAGTCGAAATGGCGCGAGACCAGCGGGCGGATGTCGATCAGCCCGTCGAGCAGGCGCACGGCTTCCACCCAGTCTTCCTTCCAGTACATCATGCTGCCGGCCAGCACGACCTCATGCTCGCCGACCACCGCCATGTCGACCACCGGCGGCTTGCCGTAGACGCCGACGATCAGGATCGTGCCGCCTTTCTCGATCGCCGCCACCGCCGAGCCGAGCGACGCCTCGGCGCCGGCCGCCTCGAAGGCGAGATCGAAGCCGCCGGGACCGAAGGCCTTCCGTGCCGCATCGGCGAGCGACGTGTGGCGCACGTCGACCGTGTGATCGACGCCGCATTGGCGGGCGACATCGAGGCGATGCGGAGCGACGTCGGTGATCAGCACCGAACCGGCGCCGCGCGCCTTGGCGACCTGGGCGATCAGGTTGCCGATGGTGCCGGCGCCGAGCACCACGACGTTGCGGCCGTTGAGGTCGCCGGCGCGGCTGCAGGCATGCACCGCCACCGACACCGGCTCGACGAAGGCGCCCTGGTCGGCAGAGAAGGTCTCCGGCAGCGGCACCAGCCGATCGGCTGGCACATTGTAATAGTCGCGCCCGCAGCCCTCGGCCTGAAAGCCGCGCACCTTCAGGTTCTCGCAGATGTTGAAGCGGCCCTTCTTGCACGGGTTGCAGCTGCCGCAGACGATCTGCGGCAGCGCCGTGACTTTTGCGCCAATGGCCGGTGGATTGGCGACGGCCGAACCGACTGCGGCGACCACGCCCATGAATTCGTGGCCCTGCACCACGGGGAACGGCGTGAACGGGTGCTGGCCGTGCCAGACGTGGATGTCCGATCCGCAGATGCCGATCTGGCGGACGCGGATCTGCACCTCGTCGGGCGCGGGCGGCACTACCGGGACTTCCAGGAACCGGATCTGTCCCGGTCCGTCCATGATCGACTGTCGCATAGCATCCTCTCCCTGCTGATCTGTCTTTTGGCCGGCCGACGGCGGCCACCGCGCGTCGCCGCGAACGCTTTTCTCAAGCGCCCCGCCGTCCGTGATGGCGGGCTCACACCGTCTTCAGCATGCCGCCGTCGACGAAGTAGGTGGAACCAACGCTGTAGCTCGCCTTATCGGAACACAGGAACACATAGAAGTGCGCAAGCTCTTCCGGACTGCCGAAGCGGTCGATCGGCGCGTACTCGCGCGCTACCGCGTCGAGGTGGCCCTGCCAATCGCCGCCGGTGTCGGCGGTCAACTGCTTGGCCGTCTTGATCCAGTCGGGCGTCAGGATCAGGCCGGGGTTGACGGTGTTGACGCGGATGCGATCCTTGACCACCTCGTTGGCGAGCGACTTGGAGAACATCATCAAGGCCGCCTTGGTGACGTTGTAGATCGGCTCGTACCCCAGGGGCTGCACCGCGCAGATCGAGGCGGTATGCAGGATCACGCCGCCGCCGCGCCGCTTCATCGACGGCACCAGGCCGCGGGCCAGCCGCACCGCGGCCATGACGTGCAGCTGCCAATAGGCGTTCCACTTGTCGTCCGGCGCCGCCTGGATGGTCTCGTTCGAGCCGGTGCCGGCGTTGTTGATCAGAATGTCGGCACCACCGAAGGCCTTTTCCGTCGCCGCGATCAGCGCGTCGGTTCCGGCCGGCGTGGCGACGTCGCAGGGAACGGCCAAAGTGCGCACGCCGTGCCGCTTGGCGATGTCGGTGGCGGCCGCCTCGAGCCGCTCCGCCTGGCGGGCCGCCAGCACGACGTCGACCCCTTCGGCCGCCAGTCCGTCGGCGACGGCCAGTCCGATGCCGACGCTGCCGCCGGTGATCACCGCGACCTTGCCCTTCAATCCGAGATCCATTCTTCTTCTCCTATTTCACGATTGGGATCTTGGTCCGATCGATGGTCACGGCCACGGCAGCGATCAGAACGAGACCAAAGACGACTTGCTGGGCGAAAATGTTGACGCCAACAAAGGTCATGCCGATGCGCACGACGGTGATGATCAGCGCGCCGATCAGCGTGCGGCCGATGCCGCCGGCACCGCCGGTAATTGCGGTGCCGCCGACGATCACCGATGCGATGGCCGGCAGCAGCAGCTGGTTGCCGAGCACCGGAGTGCCGGCGGACAGCCTGCCGGCAAGCAGCGCTCCGGCGAGGGCGGCCAAGGTACCGCACAGCGCGAAGGCGATGATCTTCTGTCGGCCGACGCGGATGCCGGAGGCCCAGGCGGCCGGTTCGCCGGCACCGATCGCCAGCGAACGGCGGCCGAAACGGGTGAAGCGCTGCACGAAGGCGCAGGCGAGGAAGACGGCGGCGGCGATCAGCACCACCGCCGGCACGCCGGCGACCGAACCGGTGATCCAGGCGAGCTGGCTGCGGCCGGCTGCGTCGATGGAGATGGTGCGGGCGTCGGACACCAGCAGCGCCACGCCGCTGACGACGCCGCTCGTCGCCAATGTGGCGATGAACGAGGGGACGTGCAGACGGACATGCACCACGCCGCTGAACAGGCCGGAGGCAAATCCCACGGCGAGCGCGACGGGGAAGGCGCCATAGCCGAGCGTCGGCAGCAACAGCGCAACCACGACGCTCGACAGCGAGGCGATGGTATGGGCGGCCAGATCAATGCCGCCGATGAGGATGACGAAGGTCATGCCGGCGGCGAGCACGAACAGCGTCGCGGTATCGGCAAGCACGCCCAGCAGATTTCCCGGCTGGGCGAAGTCGGGCGTCGCCACCGTGATGACGGCGACCAGCACCGCGAGGAACAGCGCCGGAGCGGCGTCGCGCCAGCGGGCCAGGGAAGGAACCGCACTCATGGTTGCCTCGCTCATACCATGTACTCGATCAGGTCGACCTGGGCGGGTTTGGCGCCCGGGGCCGCATCGATTTTCGCCGTCACCCGCCCGTCGCGCATGACCAGGATCGTGTGCGCCAGGCCGATAGTCTCCTCGAGCGTATCGGCGGTCAGGATCACCGCCGTGCCGCGAGCACAGACCTCGCGGATCAGCCGATAGACTTCCTCCTTGGCGCCGACGTCGAGGCCGCGCGTCGGATGGTCGAGGATCAGGATCCCCGATCCGGCCTGCAGCCATTTGGCCAGCACCACCTTCTGCTGGTTGCCGCCGGACAGCGACGAGCACGGCAGATCCGGTCCGGACGTCTTGATCGCCAGCCGATCGATCCAAGAGCGCGCCACCGCGCGCTCGCGGGCGTGGTCGACGAGGCCGCGCCGGCAGACGCCGTCGAGCCCGGCCAGCGTGGTGTTCACCGCGATCGACAAGAGCATCACCAGCCCCTCGACGCGACGTTCGCGCGGGATGTAGCCAATGCCGCGGGCGACCGCGTCGGCGGGCGACGTCAGCACGACGGTCTTGCCGAAGACTTCCAGCGTGCCGGTGTCGGCCGGCTCGAAGCCGAAGATGGTGCGGATGAGCTCCTCGCGGCCCGAACCGATTACGCCGGCGATGGCAAGGACTTCGCCGCGGTGGAGCGTCAGGTCGACGTCGCGATAGGCCCGACCCGAGCCGAGGCCGCGGGCGACGAGGACGGCGTCGGCGGCCGGCGGGCGCTGCTCGTTCTCGCGGTAGTATTCGCCGTGCAGACCGTGGCCGACCATCATCTGGTGCAGTTTCGGCACCGAGGCTTCCGCCGCCGGCATCGCGCCGACGATCGCGCCGTCCTTCATGACGTAGATGCGGTCGGAGAGGGCCAGCACTTCATCGAGCCGGTGCGACACGAAAACGAAGCTGGCGCGCGCCCGCAGCGCCCGGACACGGGCGAACAGGATGTCAATCTCGGCCTGTTCCAAGACCGAGGTCGGTTCGTCGAGCAGAATGACGAGATCGCGGTCGACGCGGTCCTCAAGCGTCAGCGCCTTGGCCAGTTCGACCATCTGCCGTTCGGAAAAGGCCAATTCGGAGACGCGCTTGCCTGGATCGATCGTCTGGCCGACCTTGGCGAGCTGCTGGCGCGCGGCAGCGTGGAGCTTGTTGCGGTCGATCAGGCCGAAGCGGGTGAATTCCGCTTCGCGGCCGAGGAACAGGTTCTCGGCGACCGACATGTTGAGAAGCAGCGATTGCTCCTGGAATACCAGGCCGATGCCCTGCCGTCCGGCATCGAGCGGACCGGACAGGTGGATGGGTTCGCCGTCCCGGCGCAATTCGCCCTCGTCGGGCTGTTCGACGCCGGCGAGGATCCGCATCAGCGTCGATTTGCCGGCACCGTTCTCGCCGACGAGGCCGACGACCTCGCCCCTGCCGACCTTGATGTCGATGTCGTTCAGCGCCTTCAGGCTGCCGAAGCTTTTCGATAGTCCGATCGTTTCGAGCATGGCGTCACTTCACGATCCGGAACAGCCGGTGGTCGATCGAAATCGCCACGGCCGCGATGATCATCAGGCCCTGCACGGCCTGTTGCACGTAGGGTGGAATACCGAGCAGGATCATGCCGTTGGCAAGGACTGCGACGATCAGCACGCCGATCGCCGTCTCGATCACACCGCCGTCGCCGCCGGCGAGCGAGGTGCCGCCGACCACGACCGCGGTGATGGTGGTGAACAGCCTGCCATCGCCGACCGCTGCATTGCCCTGGCCGATCTGGGCGGCCGACATCACTGCGGCGAGCCCGTAGAAGGCCCCGGCCAGGATGAAGACCAGCACTTTGATGCGGCCGACGCGGATGCCGGAGAGAGCAGCCAGATCCTCGGCGCCGCCGACGGCATAGACATGGCGGCCGAAGCGGGTGCGCGCCTGCAGCACCCAGGCAACGAGCAGCGCCGCGGCGGCGATCCACACCAGCAGCGGCAGCCCGACGAAGCGGGTGAGCGACAGCGCGCGGATCGACGGTTCGACGATGCGGATGGTGCCGCCGCCGAGCAGCACCGTGCCGAGGCCGAGACCGACGAACCAGGTGCCGAGCGTCACCATGAAGGAGGGAATGCGCAGCCCCACGTGCGCGGCCCCGTTCGCCGCGCCCATCGCCGCGCCGGCCAGGATGGCAAGCGGCACCGCCCACAGGCCGAGGGTGCCGAGCGGCCCGCTCAACACCAGCGACAAGACGATGGCGGAGAGCGCGATATTGCCTTCGACCGACAGGTCGATGCCGCCGACCAGGATGACAAAGGTCGCGCCGAGCGCCAGCACCATCGGGATCGACGCCGCGGTCAGCACGCGGATGCCATTCGGCAGGCTGAGGAAATTGGGGCTCGTGACGCCGATCAGGATGCACAGACCGACCAGCACCAAGAGGGGCGCGGTCTTGCGCAGCCGCGATCTGAGGCGCTCTCCGTGGTTGGCGGACGTCGTCGCGAGGGACATGGCTTCTGCTTCCGGTCGAGACAGTCGATGGTCGGCCGGCGACCCCGCCAGGGAACGGGGGTCGCCGGTCTTCGCGGTCAGCTGCGGTCAGGTGCGGATCTGGCCGGCGGCACGGCCCCACAGATCGTTGTAGTCGAGCTTCGGCTCGTTCTCGATGTTCGCCTTGTAGAAGGCCTCGACGTTCGCCTTGCTCACGACGACGCCGGTGCCATAGACCTCGCGGTGCGCCTTCGGCTCCTTGGCCGGATCGAAGCGGCCGGTGCGGGCGGCGTAGGCGATGGAGAGACCCATGGCGCCCTGCCAGAACGGATCCCAGGAGACGGTGGCGACCATCTCGCCGGCCCGGACCGCGTCGATGCCGGTCTTGATGCCGTCGATGCCGGTCACCGGCACCTTGCCGGCCAGACCTTCGGCGCGCAGCGCCTCGACCGCGCCGATCGCCATGTCGTCATTGGCTGCCCAGATGCCCTTGATATCGGCGCCGAAGCGGGTGATCCACGCCGCCACCGTGTCGAACGCCTTGCTCGACTGCCAGTTGGCGACCTGGAAATCCAACAGCTTGATGCCGGGGTTGGCGGCGATCGCCTTTTCCAGCCCCGCCTTGCGCTCGATCGCTGGGGTGTTCGACAGCGTGCCGCCGAGGGCCAGGATGCCACCCTTGCCGCCGATCGACTCGATCAGCACCTTGGCGGTCGCTTCGCCGTAGAGCACGCCGTCGAAGGACACGTGCGCAACGTAGTACGGGTCGAAATCCCAGGGATGGAGATCGGCCGGCTTGTTCCATTGCGTGACGATATGGGCCTTCGCCTTGGCGCAGGCCTCGACGATCGGCCGGGCGTCGGCGGCATCGTTCGGGTCGATGTTGATGACGGCGTTGCCGCCGGTCTTGGCGAGGATGGCGCGGATGTCGGCGATGCCCTTTTCGCTGTCGCCTTCGGTGACGAGGGTGACGTAGTCGAGGCCGAGCGACTTGGCGAAGGCTTCGCCGCCCTTGTTCCAGGCAGCGTGGTACGGGTTCGACAATGAGCGCAAGGAGTTGACGAGGGTCGGCTTGCCTTCGGCGCGCAACGGGCGCAGGCCGACGACGGGAAGCACGCCGCCCATTGCGGCCAACACGAGCAAGTCGCGCCGGCGCAGACGGAATCCGCCTGTTGGGATGGTAGACATGGCAATTTCCTCCGAAACGTAGCTAGTGACTAGCTATTCTTTACGAGTGCATAGCTATGCACCAATCATATCCGGCGTCAAGCGGGTTGTTGACGGACTTGTGCGGCCGATGCCGAGCAGGCTAAGTACCGAGGATGGCAACCGCTCATTGCCGCCTGCTGAAGCCGGAGCCGGGCGTGCCGGGCGTGCCGGCGCAATGACGCATCGGTTCGCGTGGAGGCAAGATCGTCTCGGCCGGATCGCCTTGGCCGGGTGGTGCCGCGGAGCGGGCGACGGGTGCCGGGCAGGGTTGAAAGGCGGGATGCAGTGGACATGACGGCCAGGGCTAAGAAATACGCGTCCTCCACCGATGTCGCCCGCCTCGCCGGTGTGTCGCAGTCGGCGGTGTCGAGGACCTATAAGCCGGGAGCCAAAATCTCCGAGGAGATGCGACAGAAGGTGCTCGCGGCGGCGGCCCAGCTCGACTACCGCCCGAGCCTCATTCCCCGCATCATGCTGACACACAAGTCGAATCTCGTCGCCATCGTGATCGGCGGCATGTACAACCCGTTCTATTCCGCCGTCCTCGAGCGCTTCACCGTCGGGCTGCAAGAGGCGGGCAACCAGGTGCTGCTCGTGCACGTCGACAGCGGCCATTCGCTCGATGCCGTCATCCCGAAGCTGGCGAGCTATCGCGTCGATGCGATCGTCAGCGCGCTGTCGATCCTGTCGAAACAGTCGGCCGACGAACTGGCGCGCTTCAAGATCCCGGTCGTTTCGTTCAACACGCCGGTCAGGAACGAGTGGGTGTCCTCGGTGTGCTGCGACAACGTCGGCGCGGCGCGCTCGCTGGTCGAGCTGTATCTGGCACGCGGCGGGCGGCGATTTGGCTTCATCTCCGGACCGCCGGCCAGCCCGGCAAGCGCGGAACGCCTGGCCGGCTTCCGCCTGGGGCTTGCCGCGCACGGCATCGATAACCTCGCCATGGCGGTTGCCGATTTCCGTTACGAGGGCGGACATGCCGCGGCGCTGTCGATGTTCGCCGGCCCGGACCGTCCGGATGCGCTGTTCTGCGCCAACGACCTGATGGCAATCGGGGCGATCGATGCGTTGCGCCGGACGTACGGCTTGCGCGTGCCGGAGGACGTGCTGGTCGCCGGGTTTGACGACATTCCCTCGGCTGCCTGGGGCGCCTACGAGTTGACCACCTTCGTGCAGGACGGACAGCGCATGGTCGACGAGGCGCTCGCCATCCTGCGCGTCGCCGCGGCATCGCACGGCCCCGTCGGCGAGGTTGCGATCGAAGTGCCGGCGCGGCTGATCGAGCGGCAGACCACGCGGCGGCAGCCGATCTGACCGAAGGCACGCCGCCGAGCCGGTGGCTACGGCAGGGTCTCGCCGCTTCGCTGACGTCGTGGCCGCTGACGACGTCGAGCGTGCCGGCGCTCGGGGTGTCGCGGGAGAGTGTCGTTCGGGCCGGGCTGCGACACCTTCGCGCTTGCCGTGGCGGCGATTCTGCGCTATCGCAACTACATCGTGGTAGCAAAGAAGAATGACGCCATGGGGACGCCGGTATCTCGCATTTTCGTCGGCATCGACGTCAGTTCCGCCAGCGTACGCGCCGGTCTCTGTCAGACCGCCAGGCGCCGGCTTGCCTTCATGTCCCGTCCATTCAGCAAATTCGGCCGGCCGAACTGCATGTCGTCCAATCGTCGGCCGACGTCTGGACGACTGCCTGCGCCGCGGTGCGCGAGGCAGTCGCCGCGGCCAAGATCGATCCGGCCCGGGTCGACGATCGAGCCGAATGCGGCGCGCAAAGCCTTCCATGCCGCCAAGTACCAGATTTTCCTTGATCTTTATGATCAGCAGAGGCGCGCTCGCGAGGCGATGGCGGCCGTCTGACAGACTCGAGCGGGATGGCGAAAAGTGTAAGCGGTTTTCGCCGTAAATCCCGCTCCAATTCTTTGATGCCGATTGGGCTCGTGAGTTTCAACCCGAGCGAGTCTAAACTCATCGCGATCCAGGGAGAGACCTGAACATGCTGACCGTTAAACTGCCGCTCGAACCCGCCTATCTGACGCCCGGACCGCACGAGGTGCTGTTCGTCACCAATGCCGACCTGCGCGAAAGCGCCAACGTCGCGTGCTGGCCGGTCGAGGCCAAATACGAGGCGCTGCTGGCCAAGGCGCTGACGGCGCTCGGCAAGACGCCGCTCCGCGCCCATCCGATCAAGGCCGACAAGGGCCA
Source organism: Ancalomicrobiaceae bacterium (assembly GCA_031291595.1). Taxonomy (GTDB): domain Bacteria; phylum Pseudomonadota; class Alphaproteobacteria; order Rhizobiales; family Ancalomicrobiaceae; genus CAIYYN01. Next base: position 39,852 of record JARLIU010000121.1, read on the forward strand.
CGGCTTCATCTCCTCGCAGCGCGAGGGCTCCGATGTGTTCGCCGCGATCGATCCGGATGCGCCGGTGATCGTGCTGTTGACCGCCTGGCAGTACTCGCACCATCTCGCCAACTGCCTGGCGCGGCACAAGGGGCCGGTGCTGCTGTTGGCCAACTTCGACGGTACCTGGCCGGGGTTGGTCGGCATGCTGTGCATGGCCGGGACGCTGACCTCGCTCGGCAAGCCCTATTCGCGGCTGTGGTCGGAAGGCTTCGACGACGCGCTGTTCGTCAACGGGCTGAAGACGTGGCTGTCGACCGGCTGGATCGAGCCCGACCTGTCGCATCTGACGCACGTCGATGCCGCACATCCGGTGATGGCGAGCGAGGCCGGCAAGCTCGGCATCCAGATCGGGCAGTGGTCGCTGCGCCACAAGGAAATCATCGGCCTGTTCGATGCCTATTGCATGGGCATGATGAACGGCGTGTTCCCGCTGAAGGCGCTCGCCGATATCGGCATGCCGATGGAGGCGCTGTCGCAGTCCGACCTTCTCGTCGAAATGGCCAAGGTGCCGCTCGCTCTGAGGGAAGAGTGCCTGTCGTTCTACGAGACGCGCGGCATGACCTTCCTGTGGGGCAATGACGGGGCAACCGAGCTGGTGCGCGAGCAGGTGCTGGAGCAATGCGCCATGCTGATCGCGCTCGGCCGCTACGTCGACCGCTTCGGGCTGTCGGCCGTCGGCGTGCAGTACCAGCAGGGCCTGGCGCGGGCCTGTGCCGCCTCGGATTTCGCCGAAGGGGCGATCGGTTCGACGACACGCTTCCCGATCCCGACCGAGGACGGCCGCATCGTCAGGCCCGGCAAGCCGATCCCTTGCGTCAACGAGGTCGACATGGGCACGGCGATCCCGCAGACGCTGATGTTCCGCCTGCTCGACAGCCTCGGCCTGCCGGCGGAGACGACGCTGCACGACATCCGCTGGGGCAGTGACTTCAACGGCACCTTCTATTGGGATTTCGAGATTTCCGGCGCGGTGCCGTTCGAACAGCTCAAGGGCGGCATCGCCGGGGCAACCGGTCATCGCCAGCCGGCGATGTACTTCCCCAAGGGCGGCTCGACCATCGCCGGCCAGGGCAAGGCCGGCCGCATCGTCTGGGCGCGCGCCCACTACGAAGGCACCAAGGTCAAGCTGCACGTCGGCACCGGCACCGCGGTCGAACTGCCGAAGCAGGAGTTCGACCGGAGACTTGCCGCTACCACCAAGGAATGGCCGCTGTTGAACTGCGTGCTCGATGGCGTCACGCGCGACCAGCTGATGGCCGCCCACCAGTCGAACCACATCTCGATCGCCTATGTCGACGAGGCGCATCTGGCCGACGTGGTGAAAGCCTTCGTCGCGCAGGCGATCACCCATACCATCGACGTCTATGTCGCCGGTGATGCGCGCAACCTGCTGTAAGCCTCAAGCTCCCGGCGACGCCTGCCATTCGCGGCGCCGGGAGCATTTGATTAGCCTACCGCCGAGGCGGTGTTGACGATCCTGCCCGGCACGACGACATGCAGCGGCTGCGCCGGCCGGCCGTCCATCTGCGCCACCAGATAGTCGAAGGCTTTCTCCGCAATCGCCTTTTCGTCCTGACGCACCGACAGGATGCGGTTCGGCACCGCGTCGAGGAGCGGGTGGTAGTCGAAGGTGCCGATCAGCAGCTCGGGCGGCAGCCGGCCCATGGCGGCGACGATCTCCTGCAGCGCGCCTTCGAGGATCAGCAGCGACGAGCAGATGAAGGCCAAGGGTGGCCGGCCGCCGTCGCCGAAGAAGCCCCGCATCAGCGCCCGCCCCGCTTCGGTCGTATCCGACGCATGGGTGCGGATCAGCCGATCGGCGTGGGCGAAGCCGGCTTTGGCCGTCGCCTGCGAAAATCCGGCGATCCGATCGGCAATGCTCGGCAGATCCGGGCAGGCGCAGAGGAAATGCACCGCGCCGGCGGCAGTGGCGATCATCGATGCCGTCAGCTCCGCAGTCACGCCGGCATTGTCGCCGACGACCGTCGGCCAGGCCGACCCCGGAAAGGCGCGGTCGACGACGACGACCGCCAGCCGGCGACCGGCCCGGGACAACCGCGATGCGCCGGGTGAGCGACAGGGCGCGATGACGATCCCGTCGATGCCACGCTCGACCAGTCCGGCGATGGCGGTTGCTTCCTGCTCGGGATCTTCCTGCGACGATGCCGTCAGCAACACCCGGCCGGACCGGCGGCAGTGGATCTCCAGCTCGGCCGTCAACGAGGCGAAGAAGGCATTGGCGAGGTCGGGGACGATGAGGCCGATCGCATCGGTGCGGCGGGTCCTGAGCGAGCGCGCCACATGGCTGATGGCCACGCCATGCGCGGCGACATAGTCCTCGATGACTTTCTTCGTTTCCGACTTGATGCGGTAGCGCTCGGCCTGACCGTTGATGACGAAGCGGACGGTGGTTCTGGAGAAGCCTGTGGCCGCCGCTATTTCAGCAATCGTCTTGGCGTAGGCGGCATCGGTGGATCCGTTGGTCACGAGACCTCGTCCTCAATGGGTGCGGCAGCATACGATTGCGCCTGGACCCATTAATGGCCAGCCGGACGATCCGATCAACCGCATTGCTGCGGTGGCCCCCAAACAATGCGCCGTGCCCCGCCGTCCCGGCGCTCGCACGTCACGCCACGACCGGCCCGCAGCTTTCGCCAAGGATCAGCGTCGGCTGGAACACCACGTTGCGCGGCTGCACGTCGTTGCCGCGATCGATGCGATCGACCAGCAGCCGCAATGCCTCGTTGGTCATCTCGATGATCGGATGCTCGGTGCGGGTCAGGCGCGGCTGCAGGCCGCCGATGCCGCTGATCGTATCGGTCGAGGCGATGGAAATGTCGCGCGGGCACTCGAGGCCGAGATCGGCGAGCACCCGCATCACGCCGAGCGCCATCACGCCGTTGGCGATATAGAGTGCGGTCGGCCGGTCGGGCCGCTCCAGGATCTCGCGGGCGACCGAATAGGCGACCTCCTCGCGGAATTCGCCGGAGCGGACATATTCGGGCGCCGGCGTCAGGCCGCGCGCCTGCATGGCCTGCAGCATGCCGTCGTAGCGGCCGCGACCGGTGGTCAGGTGCAACGGACCGGTGATGGTGCCGATGCGGCGGTGGCCGAGGTCGATGAGGTAGTTGGTGACCAGCCGGCCGGCGGCGACGTTGTCGATGGTGACGGTATCGGCGCGCTTGTCCTCGACCGAGCGGCCGAACAGCACCATCGGCAGGGCCTTGCCGTCGAAATCACGTTGGGTGCGATAGGTCGCCGGCCCGACCGGCACCACGACGACGCCGTCGCAGGAGAGTTCGCGCACCCGCGCCATGATCCGCCGTTCGTTCTCCGGCTTCTCGTCCGAGTTGTAGACGACGAGCGAATAGCCCCATGCGGCAACCGCCGCCTCCGCCGCCCACACCACGCGGGCGAAGAACGGGTTGGCGAGATCGGAAACCACCAGGGCGATCAACTGGCTCTTGCCGTGCTTCAGGCTGCGGGCGGCCTGCGACGGCGTGTAGGCGAGTTCGCGGACTGCGGCGAGTACCCGTTCGCGCAAGGGCGGACTGACGAATGCGGTGTCGTTGATGACCGCCGAAACCGTGGCCGTCGATACGCCGGCCAGTCGGGCTACGTCCCTGATTGTTGTTGCCACGGTCCACCAAATCTAATCGTTTAGCTGCGTTCGCTAGCCATGTTCGTCACATTCTGCCCAGAATCTGCGGCGATTGCAAAGATTATTGTTGCCTAGGGCGTCCTTCCGGCTAAGATAGGCGAAACGGTAAGATCGTGTTCGCCAGACGGTCGCCGACGACCGCGAGTCGAGAGACGCGGCCCTTGAGGGAGAGAAGAATGACCAACCGCACGCTTGCAATCCTGGCCGCCGCCGGCGCCCTGTTCGCTGTTCCGGCCCACGCCGACGAGGCGCCGCTGCTCGGCATCGTTTCCATCGCCGCCACCGAGGCGAACAACGTCCGCTATATCGCCGGGGCAACCGTCGCCGCCAAGGAAGAGGGCTGGACCGTCTCGGTCATCGACGCAGCCGGCAGTGCCGATCAGGCCAATGCCGCCATTCAGAATTTCGTCGGCCGCGGCGCCACCGCGGTGGTCGACATGGTCTTCCCGTTTTCGTCGATCGGTGCGGGCCTCGCCTCGGCCAAGACGGCGGGCGTGCCGATCGTCACCTGGGGCGGCGGCATCGGCAACGGTGTGGCGGCCACCAACGGCTCCGGCGCCCCGATCGCCCAGCCGGTCATTGACAAGATGGTCGCCGATCTCGGCGGCAAGGGCCAAATCCTGGCGCTGACCTACCGGACCGGCGAAGTCTGCCGCAATCGCGAAGTGCTGATGGATCAGGTCGTCGCCAAGGCGCCGGGCATTGCCGTCACCAAGAACGAAGTCCGCATCCCCGGCTACTTCGAAGACGGCGCCCAGTACGCCAACGCCTGGCTTGCGCGCCATCCGGCCGGCGAAGGCAACCTCGCCATCTGGGGCTGCTGGGACGATCCGGCCATCGGCGCCATCGGTTCGCTGCGCCAGCAGGACCGCACCGACGTCAAGGTCTACGGCGTCAACGGCAACGCACAGGCGCTCGAAAACGTCAAGAACGGACACATGACCGCCACGGCGTGGGAAGACAGTTACACCGAGGGCTACCAGATGGTGAAGCTGTTGAAGCAGATCAAGGCGGCGGGGCCCTCCTGGCAGCCGAAGGCGGTCGAGGTCCCGGCCGTGCTGGTTACCAAGGACACCATCGCCGACTTCCTGAAGCAGCACCCGGAGGCAATCGGCAAGTGAACCATCCGATGTCGTCGCTGGATCAGCCCGTGTCGTCCGAGCGTTCCAACGCCACGCCCGAGAGCCGCCCCTTTCTCACCGTGGAGGGGGCGGCCAAGGCGTTCGGCGGGGCGCAGGCGCTCAGCAGCGTATCGCTGTCGCTCCATCCCGGCGAGGTGCACGGGCTGGTCGGGGCGAACGGCGCCGGCAAGTCGACGTTGATCCGCATCCTCGCCGGGCTCATTCAGGCCGACCGCGGCACCATCCGGGTCGACGGCAGCGATGTCGAGATTGCCACGCCACAGCAGGCGACGGACCTCGGCATGAGCTTCATCCATCAGGAGCTCGCCTTCGTGCCTGGCATGACGGTTCTGCAGAACATCATGCTCGGCGTGCCGAAGACGAGCCGCTTCGGCATGATCGACTGGTCGGCGATCGCGCGCGAGGTCGAACCGATCGCCCGCCGCGTCGGCATCTCGGCGCCGCTTTCCAGCAACGTCAAGGGACTGTCGACCGCCGAGAACTGGCTGATCAACATCTGCCGGGCGCTGGTGCGCAAGGCGCGGCTGATCGTCATGGACGAGCCGACCGCGTCGCTGTCCGCTGCGGAAGCCGAAAAGCTGTTCCTGATCGTGGAGGATCTCGCCCGCTCCGGCGTCGCCGTGCTCTATGTCTCGCACCGGCTCGACGAGATCCTGCGGCTGTGCGCCCGGGTGACGGTGTTCCGCGACGGCCGTTCGGTCGCCGATTTCGACCGCGCAGACCTCAACCACGGCCGACTGGTCGAAGCGATCGTCGGCCGCACCGTCGAACGCGCGGCAAAGCTGCCGACCGCGGGCACCCGAGGCGACGTCGTGTTGAAAGTGCGCGGCCTCGCCCGCCTGCCCAAGGTCAAAGGGGTCGACTTCGACCTCTTTCGCGGCGAGGTGCTCGGCATCGGCGGCCTGGTCGGTGCCGGTCGCACCGAACTGGTGCGGCTGATCTACGGCGCCGATGCTCTCGACACCGGAACCATGCAGCTCGACGGCGTCGCCTACGCGCCACGCCGGCCGGCCGATGCGGTTGCCGCCGGCTTCGGCCTGGTGCCGGAGGAGCGCCGCGCCGACGGTCTGGTGTTGTCGAAGAGCGTCGCCTTCAATCTGACGCTGTCCGATCTCAGCCACATCGTGCGTTCGCCGATGCTGCCGCTCATCGACGGCCGCCGCCGCGCCGCGATCGCCGACAAGCTCGTCCGCGACCTGTCGATCCGTACCGCCGGCATCGACATTCCCGTCGGTAGGCTGTCGGGCGGCAACCAGCAGAAGGTCGTCATCGGCCGCTGGCTGTCGCGCGAGCCGAAGGTGCTGATCCTCGACGAGCCGACGCGCGGCGTCGACATCGGCGCGCGCAGCGAAATCCATCGTCTGATCCGCGGCCTGGCCGCCCGCGGCGTCGCCGTGCTGGTCATTTCGTCCGAACCCGACGAACAGCCCGACCTGTGCGACCGCGTCCTCGTGATGGTCGAGGGGCTGATCGTCAAGGAACTCGCCGGCAAGGACCTCACCCGCAACGCCATCGTCGAGGCGAGCTACGCCCACCCAGCCGGACCCGAGGAGATCGAGCCGTGACCGCTGCCGCCCACCGCCGCCTGAGCCCGAACGCCAAGGCCGCCCTCGGCATTTTCGCCCGCTACGCCACCATCGTCGGCCTCGTCGGCATGATCGTCGCCTTCTCGCTGTTGTCGCCCAAGGCCTTCCCGACGGTCAACAACTTCACCAACGTGCTGAACCAGGCCTCGCTCGCCATGATCATTGCCGCCGGCCTGACGCTGGCGGTGATCGTCGGCGAACTCGACCTGTCGATCGGCTTTGCCGCCAGCCTGCACGGCATCCTGGTGACCGGCCTGATCGTGTCGAACGGCCTGCCGATCCCGGTTGCCATCATCATCGTGCTGGCGGCCGGCGGGCTGATCGGCCTGGTCAACGGCATCATCGTCACCAAGGCGAAGGTCAATTCGGTGATCGCCACCTTGGGCGTCGGTACCATCCTGACGGGCCTCGCCTTCGCCTATTCGGCTGGCGTGCCGATCGTCTCCGGCGTACCGGAGGCGTTCCTGCAGCTCTCCCTCGGCCGCTGGCTGTTCGGCATCCCCAACAACATTCTGGTGATGGTCATCGTAGTCGGCGGCCTGTGGACGCTGGTCGAGCGCACCTCGATCGGCCAGGAGATCCAGGCGGTCGGCGGCAATCCGTCCGCCGCGCGGCTGGCCGGCATCAATACCGACCGCATCAAGATCCTCGGCTTTGTCATTTCCGGCGTCTGCGCCGCGCTGACCGGCATCCTGTTGGCCTCGCGGCTCGGATCGGGCACGGCGAGCGCGGCCGACAGCTACCTGTTGACCGCGTTTGCCGCCGTGTTCCTCGGCTCGGCCACGCTGCGCGACGGCGAATTCCATGTGCTCGGCACGCTGATCGGCGCCCTGATCATCGCCTTCGGCTTCAACGGGCTCAATATCTTCGGCGCGCCGACCTTCTCTCAGTACGTGCTGCAGGGAGCGATCCTCATCGTCGCCGTCGGCCTGTCGAGCCTCGGCCGGTCGATCGCCGAGAGTTGAGGAGACCCATCATGCAGAAGTCCACCGCCTCCGACTGGGAGGTCCACGTCATCGAATACGCCCGTTCCAAGGATCAGCCGCTCGCCAGCCTGATCCAGGGCGCACTCGACGACGGCGCCGTCGACCTGCCGTTTTCGTTCGTGCTGGCGCGGCGGCAAGGCCTGACCGTACTGATTGATTCCGGCTTCATGCGCGAAGGGTCCGGGGCCGCAATGAGCGAAAAATTCGGCATCCCGCAGTGGATCTCGCCGATCCGCATGCTCGCCGAACTGGGGGTCGCCCCGGAAGACGTCACCGATATCGTGTTGAGCCACGCCCACTTCGACCATATGGGTTCGATCGGCAAGTTCCCGAAAGCGACGATCCATATCCAGAAATCGGAAGTCCTCAGCTGGTACGAGTTGCTGGCCATGCCGGCGAGATTCGGCGCGCTGACCGAGATCATCAATCCCGACGACATGCGCCGGGTGTTCGACGCCTCGGTCGAGCACCGGCTCAACCTCGTCGATGGCGACGTCGACGACCTGTTGCCCGGCCTCGACGTCCGCCTCGGCAAGGGTCACACGCCGGGCCAGCAGTTCATCGTCGTCTCGACGCCGTCCGGCCGCATCGTCGTCTCCGGCGACTGCGTCTATGCCAAGCGCAACCTCAGGGGCCCGAACAACGACGGCACCTATGTGCCGCTGTCGAATGCGGTCGGCAGTGCCTGGGACCAGTTGGTGACCATGGATCGAATCGACCGCGAACTCGACGGCGATCTCTCCCGCCTGATCATCCTGCATGACAGCGAACGCTGGCCGGGCCGGCCCGTGGTCGCCGAGATCGACGGCTTCCGCATCGTCCGCGCCAGCTGACCACCGGCCATTTCGGCGATTTCGACGCGGCCGGTTGACCGACCGGCCCGACCACCTGCAATCATGGCAGTGAAAATTCGAACGGTGGGCGGCGCGCACAGGCGCTGCGTCTGCGCCGTCGATCGAAAACGCCAAGCAGGGGGCGCCGACATGGCCGAAGCGACGAAACGCACGATCTCGATCGCCGAAATCGAGACGCAGGAGGCGGCGCTGGTGTTCCCGGCCTTCAACGAGGACACCGCCTACGAGATCGGCACGGCCATCGTCTCCGCCGCTAAAGCCACCGCCGCGCCGGTGGTGGTCAATATCCGCACGGCGGATCGCACGCTGTTCCACGCCGCGCTGCCCGGCGGCACGCCCGACAACGACCATTGGGTGCGCCGCAAATCGAATGTCACCTTGCGGTTCCACCAGTCGTCGCTGCTGTTCGGCAGCCTGCTGGAGGCGCGCGATCGGACCATCTCGGTCGAGTCCGGGCTCGACCCGCTGCAATATGTCGGCCACGGCGGCAGCTTTCCGGTCCGAGTCGTGGGCGTCGGCGTCGTCGCCGCCATCACCGTCTCCGGCCTGCCGCAGGAAGACGACCATCGCATGGTCGTCGCGGCGCTCGAAGCTTACCTTGGTCAGGGACGCTGATCGGGGGAACGTAAGCGTTGCCCGTCCGGTGGACGAAACTGCCGCTTGTCGGTTCTTGCCGGGCGGGACTCATCAGGCTGAGACTCCGTCAATTGCCAACGCAGGCGAAGCAATCCAGATCTATCCTTGGAGTTTTCTGGATAGTTTGGCTGCGCTCGCAATTGAGGGGCTTCGGTATCTACCGGCAGGAATTTTCACGCGAGGAATTGAAGCGGTTCCGCCCCGAGCTCGACGACGCCATCCCGCGCCGCGCGCCGGCGTCGGCTTCCGCGTCGGACGCGCCGCCCGGTTCCGGCGACGCTCGCTGAGCGCCGATGGCGGACCGCCGGCGGATCAGATCTTGCCACCGGGATCGGCGACATAGCCGATCATCAGAATGGTGCCGGTGGCGCGGTGTTCGAGCGCGTAGACGAACGGCTTGTCGAAGCTGACGGCAATCGGTTGCGCCGGCCGCGCCGCGGTCGCCGTCACCACGCCGATCGTGACCGCCGCGGCCTCGGTGCCGGTCTCGTCCACCGCGACGAACGTCTTCTGCCGGATCGCCGACAGTTTCACTCCGTCGCCGAAACCGGGGAACTGCGCCGACGCGGCGAGCCCGGGCTTCAGGCCCATATCGGCGAGGGTGTTCAGCAGGTCGTAGTCGCCGGTGCCGGTGAATTTCGGCAGCGTGAGGTCGACGGAGGTCGGGGAAAGCTCGGTCGCCCCCAGCAGCTCGGCCAGATCCGTCGACTGCGCCAGATCCTTGAGGCTCGACGGCGTGTCGGACGTCACCAGCCTGAGCGCGAAGCGGGCGTCGGCGTAGGGCAATTCGACCGCCTGCAGATGGCCCTGGCTGGCATAGGCCAGCCGGACGTCGTCGCGCCGCATCATCGCCCGCTCGACGCTGGTGCCATCGAAGCGATGGAACGGCTGCGGACGGGTGTTGGCGGAGTTGAACTTCACCTGCCAGCAATCCTTGAAGGAAAATGCGTTGACGGCCACCAGGGCCGGAGGCAGGCCGGGTCCCAGGATCGAGGTGATGCGGCCGCGCGTCTTCTTGGCGATCAGTCCGTTGATGCGCGCGCGTGCCTGCGGCGAGGCAAAGTCGAGCCGCTCGAACAACAGCGGTGCGGCGGCGGCGATCTTCCGTTCGACACCGGAAGCCAGATTCAACGACCTGTCGGCGAACAGCGCGTCGGTCGAGGTCAGCGGCGCATCATCGCCGCTGAAGGTCGCGGCCAGCGTGCGCTCGGCCGCGCTCATGTCGGCAAGGCCTGGTCCGTCCAGCTGAAGCGTCGCGGCGATGGAGGATTTCATCGCATCGCCGGCGCCGAGGTCGAGCGCGGCGAGCACACGGCTGACGCCGAACGGCGAGACGGCGGCATTGACCGGTCGATCGCCGCTGGCGCCTGCCAGAAGCGACAGCGCGAAATGGACGCGCGAACGCAAAACCTGCTGGCCGGCCCGCGCCATCGACGCGTCCTCCGCGTGGGGCGCGCAACGCGCCGGCGCCACCGGGGCAGCGGACGCCGCGGCGGCGGCAAAGGCCACATAGGCCGCGGCGACCACGGCGGACGGCAGCAACTTGGCGGGGCGAGCAGTCATGTGAGGGTCCATCCTGCAGAAGGGGCGGGCGCGGCAGCATGCGCATGCGATCTGGGCCAGATATCGGCAGCCGACCGCCGCTCAAGCCGTAGCGCGCGGGAAGAAGGCGGTCGGGATCGACACCGGCTCGGTCTCGCCATGCGGCGTGTCGGCCGCTTCGATCAACTGCACCATGGCGTCGACGTAGGTCGCCTTGTCGTATCCGATCGAGGCGATCGGATAGGCGTCGAAATGCGTCATCGACAGATTGTCGAAGCCGTAGAGGCGGAAGCGCTGTGGCCGGTTGCCGGGAAAGTCGGCACGGCGGGCATCGAGCACCCCCATCGCCATGGCATCGGAGGTGCAGAACACTGCGTCCGGCTCGCCGGCAATGAGTGCGGCGGCGGCCGCATGCCCGCTCTGATAGGAATAGTCACCTTGGATCTCCGAGGTGACGGCGATGCCGTGCGCGGCGAACGAACGACGGTAGGCGGCGACGCGGATGCGCTCCACCTCCGAGGTGGCGCGGCCGGTCAGCAGCGCGGCGCGGTGGACGCCCTTCAGCGCCGCATCGGCCACCGCCTCGGCGATGCCCGAGGCTTCGTCCGGCACCACGGCGGCCGACAGATGATCGTGCCGTCCGTTCATCATCACGATCCGATCGGTGCGGAACATGTTCCGGACGGTCGCCGCATCGGCGAAGTCGGAGAACACCAGCGCCGCGTCGACATGGTAGGCGATGCCGCGGGAGAGGAACTGGTCGACCCGGTCGACCGACCCGACGCGCAACAGCACCACCTGCTTGCCGATCGATTGCAGGCGATCGAGCAGCAAGTCGAACAGGTCGAGGTCGGAGAGGTCGTGGATGTGGTTGACGATGACCGCGACGATGTTGACCGACTTCGACATCAGGCCCTGCGCCAACAGGTTCGGCCGGAAGCCCAGGTCTGCCGCGGCCTTCAGCACGCGCTGGCGCTTGTCGGCGCCGACCGGGCGCGGCTCCGGAGCGAGGGCCCGTGAAGCGACCGCGCGTGATACGCCGGCCAGTTCGGCCACGTCGGCAATCGTCGGCGACGTGCGTTTCGGCTCATCCGCCATGATCGACTTCCAGCTCCCGGTCTCGCTGATCGGCCCCGCACCGCATAGAACAACGCCGACGGGCACCGGGCGAAGACTGGCACCCGCGCCCCGCGCCCGGCACGCCGATATCGACGGGCGGCTTCCGCCGCGATCGAAAGCCGCCCGCACGTTCCTCAGGCCGACGTTACCACAGCGGGTTCAGCGTCGGCGGATTGGCGTTGGCACCCCACCACTTCTTGTAGTTCGTCTCGTAGGCGCCGGACTGGATGTAGTCGGACACGAACATGTCGAGCCAGCGCACGAACTCCGGATCGCCCTTGGCCACGGCGATGCCGATCGGGTCGTTGGAATAGAGGCCGGTCAATGTGACGAGCGTCGGATTCTTGGTGGCGAGATAGTCGAGAAGCGAGGAATCCTCGATCGCCGCGTCGACGCGCTTCTGCTGCAGCAGCAGCACGCCGTCGGGGGCGAACTGGTCGACGTAGACGAGTTGGGCGGCCGGCAGCGCCTTCTTCAGGAAGGTCTCGCCCGTAGTGCCGCGCCCGACCACCACCTTCTTGCCCGCCAGATCCGCGAGCTTCGAAATGCCGGAATTGGCCTGAACGATGATGCGCAGACCGGCGCGGTTATACGGAATGGTGAAATCGACCGATTTCGCCCGCTCCAGCGTCGCCGAGGTGTTGGCGACGACAATGTCGAGCTGGCCGGACACCAGCATCGAGATGCGCGCATCGCCCGACACGTCGGTGAACTTCACCGGCACGCCGAGCTTCTGGGCGAGCAGGGTCGCGACGTCGACGTCATAGCCGACCGGGTTATTCTGGGCGTCGCGGAAGCCGATCGGCTCGCCGCCGAGCGATACGCCGATCCTGACGACGCCGCGCGAGCGGATATCGTCGAGCATGCCGGCGATCGCCGGAACCGCCGTGCCGGCAACCAACGCCAGCGCGAATAGGGTACGTAGGATGCGCTTCATGGACCACTCCCTCTTAACTCAGGCTGCTTTCGCCGGGCGGAGTTCGGGCTCCGCCATTTCGTCGCTCCAGAGCCAGTAGCGGATCTCGCCGGGGCACCGGAAATTGACGACCTCATGGCCGCCGTGGGCGTCGACGGCATGGATCACCACACCGCCGAGGAAACCTTCCGACAGGTCGGCCAATTCTTCGACCGCCAGCGCGACCGCATCCTCAAGCGATCGTCCGAGCTTCAGTGCCAAGACGACGGTGTGCGCTGTCGAGCAGCGCATGGTCATCTCGCCGGTGTGGGTGCAGGCGGCGGCGCCGTAGCGGCTGTCGGCATAGTAGCCGGCGCCGGGAATCGGGCTGTCGCCGAGCCGGCCGGGATATTTCCACGCCCAGCCCGACGTCGAGGTGGCGGCATGAATGCCGCGCATCCGGTCGGCGGAGACGAAGACGGTGGTATCGCGCACGCGCTCCGGATCGGTGATGGCGCGGCTCAACGGCGCGAGCGGCACATCGGGGAAGGCTTCGAGCTCGGCTGGGCTCAGTTCCGTCTGCAGCCTGTCCCACCACACGCGGCGGCTGTCGTCCAGCAGCATGTTGTCGACCGGCAGGCCGACCTCGGTGGCGAAGCGCCGGGCGCCGGCGCCGGTCAGCATCACGTGCGGCAGTCGCTGCATCACCGCATGCGCCAGGGCCGCGACATGCATCGTGTCCGGCACCGCGCCGACGGCGCCAACCTCGCGGGTGTCGCCATTCATCACGGCCGCATCGCATTCCATCACGCCGAGCATGTTTGGCCAGCCGCCGTAACCGACACTTCTGACCTTGGGCTCGGCCTCGACCCTGGAGATGCCGGCGATCATGGCGGTGAGACTGTCGGATCCGGACTTCAGCCGCTCGACCGTGGTCGGGAACCCCGGCCAGGCTTCGGCATTGGCGATTACCAGCATATTCGATCAGGCTTTCTGCATTTTGGAGAGGAACTGTGCCACGCGCGGCAGCGCCAGCCCGCCCTCGGCGGAGAAGAATTCGGCGGTGGCCAAGTCGGTGATCAGCTTGCCCTTTTCCAGGAACACGATTCGGTGCGAGATCCGTCGGGCAAATTCGATCTCGTGGGTGACGAACACCATGGTGGTGCCCTCGCGCGCCAGTTTGGCGAGAATGTCGAGCACTTCCGACGTCATTTCCGGATCGAGCGCGCTGGTCACCTCGTCGAGGAGGAGGTAGCGCGGCTTCATCGCCAGGGCCCGGCAGATGCCGACCCGCTGGCGCTGTCCGCCGGAGAGCTGCGCCGGGTAGACGTCGATCTTGTCGGCGAGGCCGACGGAGGCGAGCAGCGCCCGTCCCTCGGCCTCGACTTCGGCGCGCGGCCGCTTCAACACCTCGATCGGCGCCAGCGTGATGTTGCTCAGCGCCGTCATGTGCGGATAGAGGTTGAACAGCTGGAACACCGTGCCGGAGCGCTTGCGCGCCTCGGCCAGTTCGCGGGGCTTGGAGACGTCGAAATCGTCGACGGTGATGTGGCCGCCGTCGAGCGTCTCGATGCCGTTGATGCAGCGGATCAGCGTCGACTTGCCCGAGCCGGACGAGCCGAGGATGGTCACCACCTCTCCGGGGTGCACGGCGAGGCTGACGCCGTCGAGCACGGTCAGCGAGCCGAAGGCCTTCACGACATTTTCCACTTTCAGCATGTCAGAGGCCTCGGAAGACGGCATGCGCCCTAAGGCGGGCTTCGATGCGGGCACCGGCCAGGGCGACGAGCTTGGCGGCGACGTAATAGAGGGCGCCGACGACGGTCCACACCACGAACGGCTTCAGCGTCCTCAAATTGAGGTTGGCGCCGATCTTGGCGAGATCCATCACCCCGATCACCGAGATGAGCGAGGTGACTTGCAGTTGGTTGACCAACAGCGCGGTCAGCGGTCCGGCGGAAAAGGCGATCGCCTGCGGCGCGATGATGTGGCGCAGCACCTGCCAGCGGCTGAGCCCGAAGGCGCGCGCCGCCTCGATCTGGTCGCGGCCGACCGACTCGATGGCCGAAACCACGATCACGTAGATGAAGGCGGCCGTATTGGCCGACAGCGTGATGGTGGCGGCGAACACCGGCGTCATGTCGACGTGCATCAGCCCCGGCACGCCGAAATACACCAGGAACAGCTGCACCAATACCGGCGAGTTCTTCAGGAACTCCGACACGAAGTCGATCGCCGGCGTTGCGAGCGGCACGCGGTAGAAGCGGATGATGCCCCAGGCGAGGCCGATGACGAGCCCGATCGCCGTCGTTACCAGGAACACCCACAGCGTCACGCCCAGCCCTTGCGCCAGCAGCACCAGATCGTAGGGAGTGAAATCGGCATAGCGCATCAGTTGACCTCCGGCTGGAGGTCGCGGTTGAGGCGACGATGCAGCATGGCGATGCCGGTCGAGACGAGATAGGTCATCACGGCATAGACGGCGAGCAGCACCACGTAGACCTCGAACGGGCGGAACGTGTCGGAGGACACGATTCTCGCTTGGCCGGTCAACTCGTTGAGGGTGATGGTGGACAGCACCGACGAAGTCAGGATGATGTTGATCAGCACCGAGCCGAGCGGCCTGACCGAGGTCCTCAGCGCGATCGGCAGCACGATGTGGGTGAAGATCACCCGGCGGGAGAGGCCACTCACTTCGGCCG
>JARLIU010000122.1 GCA_031291595.1 Ancalomicrobiaceae bacterium
CATCCAATCGTTCGGATGGCTCGGCCGCTGTTTGGCGGCAAGCAGCGGCAGCACGGCGGCGATGGAATAGATGGAAAAGCCTTGCCCCGCCGGAAGCGTCAGCATCTCGCCCTTCAGCTCGAAATAATCGCCGTCGCGCGCGCCGCAGTACACCTTGGCGCCGGGCGGGACGACTGCCTCGACGCGCAGATCCCACAGCTCGAACGTATCGTCGGCGCTCACCGGAATGTCTCCTTGAGAATGGCAAACGTGCGGTCGATATCGAGCCCCAGGGCCACCTTGGCCGCGGCGACCTCGCCGGCCCGGATCGCCACCAGCATCTCGGCATGGTAGCGCGGCGCCGAGATGACGCTGGCATGGTCGAAGGCGAGCACCGCCGCCCGAACCAACGGCCCCGACTGCAGCCACAGGCTCTCGATGATCGGGAGCAGCACCGGCGAGCCGGCACGTTCGTAGATGCCGAAATGGAAGGCTCGGTTTGCCTCCAGCGCGTCGTCGAGCGGCATGGCTTCGGGCACCGCAGTGGTCCGCTCGTAGAACTGGATCGAGGCGTCGAGTTCGGCGATATCCGCCGGCGACAGCCGCGGCAGGGCCAGTTCCAGCGCCAGCCCCTCGATGTAGACGCGGGCGCGGCGCAGGTCTTCCAGCCGATCGAGATTGACTTCCGGCACCCGCACCGAACGGTTCGGCATGGCTTCCAGCGCCTGCTCCGTCACCAGCCGGCTGAGCGCATCCCTGACCGGCATGGTGGAGGTGCCAAACTGATCGGCGAGATCCTGGATGCCCAGCACCTGGCCGGGATCGAACAACCCGTAGATCAACGCCCGCCGCAATTCGCGATACACTTGGTCCTGTACCGTATCCGGCCGCACCTGACCGAGGCCGCTCGGCAATGGCAGCTTGCGGCGACCGGGACTGCTTGCGCGGGCAGAGGGAAGTCTGGTGTCCGTCATCATCCGATCCCGCCAGCCTGTCGTACAGCTCGATCGCCCGAGCCACATTTGCCGGCCAATCCCGCAGCGCATCCCATGGGCCGATCTCTCAGGCTTGTGCGAAGGCGATGACGATGTATGATCAAACATCAAATATCAAGCCGAAAGGACTCGTCCGCATGCCGGAACCTGTCGAAGGCGCGGACGCGGCGCTGCTCTCCGCCGACAACCTCGTCAAACGTTTCGGCGGCATTTCCGCTGTCGACGGCATGTCGCTGCAGGTGAAGCGCGGCGAGATCGTCGGCCTTATCGGACCGAACGGCGCCGGCAAGACGACGATGTTCGATCTCATCGCCGGGGCGCAGTCGGCCGATGCCGGCTCGATCCGCCTCGACGGCGCGGCGATCGAGACGCTGGCGGCTGACCGGCGCGTCGCCCTCGGGCTCGGCCGCACCTTCCAGATCCCCCGCCCGTTCCCGACCATGAGCGTGGTCGAAAACGTCATGGTCGGCGCGCAAGCCCAGTCCGGCGAACGCATCTGGCCGAACTGGTTCTCGATGAGCCGCGTCGCCAGCGAGGAAAGGCTCAATCACGACAAGGCGCTGGAACTCGTCGACTTCGTCGGCCTCAGTCATCTGGCCACCGAACCGGCCCGGGTGCTGTCCGGCGGCCAGCGCAAGCTGTTGGAGCTCGCCCGCGCGTTGATGGCCGATCCGAAGATCCTGCTGCTCGACGAGCCGGCGGCCGGCGTCAACCCGACGCTTCTCGCCTCCATCGTCGAGCGCATCCTCGCGTTGAATGCCCGCGGCATGACGGTGCTGGTCATCGAGCACAACATGGATGTCGTCGCCCGGCTCTGCCGCCACGTGACCGTCATGGCCTCCGGTCGGCTGCTGGCGGAAGGCACGCCGGACGAGGTGGCGCGCGACCCGCAAGTCGCCGAGGCCTATCTCGGGGGCCTGGCGGCATGAGCGCGATCCTCGAGGTCGACGCCCTCGTCGCCGGCTACGAACCCGACATGCCGATCGTCAACGGCGCCCGGCTGACGGTCGGGCACGGCGAGATCACCGTCATTCTCGGTCCCAACGGGGCCGGCAAGTCGACGCTGATCAAGGCGATCGCCGGACTGGTGCCGGTGTTTTCCGGCACGGTGCGCTTCGAGGGACGCGACATCACCTCGACCCCGGCGCACCAGCTGGTGCGCGAAGGCCTCGCCTTCGTGCCGCAGACCGACAACGTCTTCGTCGCCATGTCGATCGACGACAATCTGCGGCTCGCCGCCGGCATCCTGCCGAAGCGCGAGCGCGCCAGACGCATCGCCGAGATGTACGAGTTCTTCCCCGATCTCGCCGGGCGGCGCGGCCTTGCTGCCGGCCGGCTCTCCGGCGGCCAGCGGCAGATGGTGGCGATCGCTCGCGCCCTCGTCGTCAGCCCCCGCCTGATCATACTGGACGAGCCCTCCGCCGGCCTGTCGCCCAAGATGGTCGAGCACGTGTTCGAGCGGCTCACCGACGTTCGCGCCAGCGGGGTGACGGTTGTCCTCGTCGAACAGAATGCCAAGGCAGCGCTGTCGGTCGCCGATCGCGCCCTGGTGCTGGTCGAGGGCCGCAACCGCCACGAGGGACCTGCGGCGACGCTCGCCGCCGATGCCGAGATCGCCGAACTGTATCTGGGCGGCCTTGCCGCGCATGCGCCGGAGACGCGACCGGCGCGGCGACTGGCGGAGGTCGGCCGATGATGACGGCTCAGGTCCTCGCCGACGGCGTCCTCGACGGCGCCATGATCGGCCTCGGCGCGGCCGGCGTGACACTCACCTATTCGATCCTGCGCTTTTCCAATTTCGCCCACGGCGAGATGCTGACCGCCGGCGCCTATGCCGCGCTCACCGTGTCGGGCGCGCTCGGTTCGCTTCTCGCCGGCAGCGCCGAGCCGATCGGCGACACGTCCATCGGCTGGGGGCTGATCGCCGCGACCTGTCTGGCCATGGGCTTCACCGCGCTCTTGGCGATCGTGCTCGACTGGCTGGTGTTCGCCCGGCTCGGCCGCAAGGCGACATCGATCACCGTCGTCATGGCGAGCTTCGGTGCCTCGATGGCGCTGAGGGCCCTCGTCGAATTCGCCTTCACCTCCAGCCCCGCCTATTTCAATCGCGACATGCAGATCGCCGTCCCGATCGGACTGGGCATGCGCGTCACCCCCGACCAGGTGGCGCTGACCGTGTTCTCGCTGTTTCTCATCATCCTGACCCACCTCGTGCTCACCCGCACCCAGGTCGGCCGTTCGATGCGGGCGGTGAGCGAAAACCCGGCGCTCGCTCGCCTCGCCGGCGTCGATGTGGCGAAAGTCGTGCGCATCACCTGGGCGCTCGGCGGCGCGCTTGCGACGGGAGCCGGCGTGATGCTCGGGCTTCTGGTGCAGATCCGCCCGGGCATGGGCTTCGATCTGCTGTTGCCGATGTTCGCCGCGGCGATCGTCGGTGGCATCGGCTCGGTGCCCGGCGCCTTCTGCGGCGCCATGATCGTCGGCCTCGGCGAAGCGCTGACCGTCGCCATCGTCGGGCCGGAATGGCGCGCCGCGCTCGCCTTCTGCGCCTTGATCGCCGTCCTCCTGATCAAACCATCCGGCCTGTTCGGAGCGCGCGCATGACCGCCGATCTCGCCGGCATCCTGACCTACGGCAGCTTCTTCCTGGTGACGGCGCTCTCCTACGCCATCCTCTGCCTGGGTCTGAACCTGCAATGGGGCCACACCGGCCTGTTCAACGTCGGCATCGCCGGCTTCGTAGCGATCGGCGGCTACACCTCCGCCATTCTGACCACGCCGGCGAGCGACCAGCACCTCGGCGGCTTCGGCCTGCCGATCGCCGTCGGCTGGATCGCCGCGATGGTCACCGCCGGCCTGGCCTCCGCTCTCGTCGGCGCGCTGACCTTGAGGCTGCGCTCCGATTATCTGGCGATCACCACCTTCGGCGTCGCGGTGGTCATCCACCTGGTGGCGCTCAACGCGCAGCGCCTGACCGGCGGCCCGTTCGGCATCGGCTTCATCCCGCGGCCCTTCGGCGATCTGGCGGACAAGCCGCTGCTGTTTACCGGCCTCAATCTGGCGCTGGTGGCAGCAATCCTCCTCGTCCTGGCCCTTGGCCTCGAACGCCTGCTGCACGGGCCGTGGGGCCGGGTACTCAGGGCGATCCGCGAGGACGAGAAGGCGGCGGAAGCGCTCGGCAAATCGCCGGTCAGGCTGCGGCTCGAGGCCTTCACGCTCGGCGGCGCCATCATGGGGCTCGCCGGCGCGGTGCACGGCCATTTCATCGGCTTCATTGCCCCGGACAACTACCAATCGGGCCTGACGTTCCAGGTCTGGGCCATGCTGATCGTCGGTGGCGCCGGCAATAGCCGCGGCGCGGTCATCGGCGCCGTCATCGTCTGGGGGCTGTGGAGCGTGTCGGGATTGGCGATCGGCGGCCTGTTCCCACCGGCCGATCAGGCGCGTGCCTCGTCGTTGCAGCTCGTCGCCATCGGCTCGATGCTGGTCGCCATGCTGTTGTTCCGCCCCGGCGGCATCCTCGGCGAACGCACCATCGTCAGTCGCTGGGTGAAACAGCGATGAAGTCTTTCCCGGCGGCGGTCTCCCCTATTCGGGAAACTGCCACCGGGTTCAAGCGATGCCGGCTTTGCCGTGCGCCTACAGCGCCGGATCGATCGCGTCGTGCGGCTTGGTCTTCTTGGCGTTCAACAGCGCATAGATGAGGATCGCGCCGAAGGTGGCGGTGCCGATGCCGCCGAGGGTGAAGCCGCCGAACTGCAGGGTGAGATCGCCGGCGCCGGCGATGACCGCCGCCGCGGTGGTGATCAGGTTCTTGGTTTCTGAGAAATCGACCTTGTGTTCGACCCAGATGCGGCCGGCCGTCGCGGTGATCAGGCCGAAGATGACGACCGCCAGCCCGCCGATCACCGGAACCGGGATCGAATGGATCAGCGCGCCGAACTTCGGCGAGAAACCGAGCAGAATGGCGATCACCGCCGCGACGACGAACACCAGCGTCGAATAGATCTTGGTCACTGCCATCACGCCCATGTTCTCCGCATAGGTGGTGACGCCGGTGCCGCCGAACGAGCCCGAGAGAATGGTCGCCAGCCCGTCGCCGACGAAGGCGCGCCCGATGTAGCGATCGAGATCGCGCCCGGTCATTGCCGCGATCGCCTTGATATGCCCGAGGTTTTCCGCGACGAGGATGATTGCGACCGGAGCGATCAGCGCGATTGCCGTCATCGAGAACGTCGGGGCGGTGAAATGCGGTACGCCGATCCACGGCGCGGTGGCGAGAACCGAGAAGTCGATCGGCTTGCCGAGCGCGAAGAGGTTGGCACCGATCCAATAGACGAGATAGCCGACGGCGCCGCCGATCAGCACCGGGATGCGCCTGAGCACGCCCGGCGCATAGACCGCGCCGACACCGACCGCGACGATGGTGATGATGCCGATGAAGCGGTCGAAATCGCCGCCGCTGATTTCCTTGATGGCGATCGGCGCGAGGTTGAGCCCGATGGCCGCGACGATGCCGCCGGTGACGACGGGCGGCATGATGATCTCGATCCAGCGGTAGCCGGCCTTGATGACGATGAGGCCGATGATCAGATAGACGACGCCGGCGGCGATGATGCCGCCGAGCGCCACGCCGATGTTGGCGTTCGGTCCGGATCCCGCATAGGCCGAGGCGGCGATGACGACCGCGATGAAGGAGAAGCTCGATCCGAGGTAGGAGGGCACGCGGCCGCCGACGATCAGGAAGAAGATCAGCGTGCCGATACCGGAGAACAGCACCGCGACATTGGGATCGAAGCCCATGATGATCGGCGCCAGCACCGTCGAGCCGAACATGGCGACGACATGCTGAAATCCCGCAATTCCGGTCTGCGGCCAGGCCAGGCGCTCGTCGGGAGCGACGCGGTCGGCAGTCGTCAGTTTCCATCGCGGAAACCAACCTTCCGTTGGGGCCCTATCCATGGTGTCCTCGCCTTTCGGTGCGTTGTGGCGCCCGCGCGACTCGTTGACTGCGCGGACGCGGCGCCACTATTTCACCGCGCGGACGAAAGGAAAGTCCGTCAAGTCGGGTATGTTAGCAACTTGCGAAGCGGCCCGGTGCGCCCGTGCGCCGAGGCTCGCACGCAGCGGAAATCGGCCCCGGCTTCCACCCGCCCGCCCCGCCGCCGCAGCGCCTGTGCCGCAGCGGGATGATCGGCCGGGACCACTGTCGCGTTCGCTGCCGATTGCTATAGTGCGATCCGTAATCCCTCCGCCGCAGGACGTGCAAAGCCACCCGCATGAACGAGTTCATCATCGTTGCCGCAGCCGGCCTTCTCGCCGGTGCCATGAACGCCGTCGCCGGTGGCGGATCGTTCATCACCCTGCCGGTGCTGGTCGCCGTCGGCGTGCCGTCCTTGAACGCCAACGCCACGTCGACGGTCGCCCTCGTGCCGAGCGCGCTGGCGTCGGCCTATGCCTATCGCCACGATTTCCGCGGGTTCGACGGCGTCAGGCTGTCGACCATGGCGGTCATCAGCGTCGTCGGCGGCGCGCTCGGCGCCGTCCTGCTCATCGTCACGCCGCAAAGCGTGTTCGATCACCTGTTCCCGTTCCTGCTGCTGTTCGGTGCGCTCGTCTTCTCCTTCGGTCGCGGTCTCGGCGACATCCTGCGCCGCCATATGACCGTGCATGCGAGCGCGCTGCCGATCACGCAATTCTTCCTGGGCGTCTACGGCGGCTATTTCGGCGGCGCCGTCGGCGTGATGATGCTGGCGACCTGGACCATCCTGACGCGCACCTCCATCAACAACATGCAGGCGTCGCGCCACCTGCTGAACGCCTCGATGAACACGACGGCTTCCATCCTGATGATTGCCAGCGGCCTGATCTATTGGTCGCATATGGCGGTGATGCTGGTGACCGCGATCATCGGCGGCTACGGCGCCGCGGCGTTCGGCCGCCGTCTCGACCAGCAGAAGGCCCGGGTGATGATCTCCATCCTCAATTTCATCGTCGTCGCACTGATCTTCTGGCGCCAGTTCGGCTGACGCCAACGCGGCCGCGCCGAGTGGCAGCGCCTGTCGCCGCGAAAGGCTGAAGCGCTGCCGACTCGTCGGCAATCGGACCCGATCCTCAATCGATCGCGCCTGATTCTCTTCTTATGGTTGATTTTTCCGTTCCACACCATTTGAAGTATGCAATTTCAAGCGATTGGACGCCTTAGGGCGATATCGGCAGGTGCTCCGGCAGCCTCGTTCGGCCAGAATCGGCGGCCGTGGCAGTGCCGGACCGGTCCCAGTTTACCAATGTCATCAATAAATTGGCCGCGCAGATCCGCCAAATTTGGCAAATCCCCCCGATGCACCTATATTCGGCCGTCGTCTAACGTAGGAAAGACGAGGACATGCAGCACATCCAAGACCGACCCACGCGATGGGTTCAGGTGGATGCTGGCATATGGTCGAAACCGGCCCGGTCCGGCCGAGTCGAAATCTGCTTTGCGACCGACATCGATGGATCTCACATCTATGATGTTGTCGCATATGACGATTACGACCGCCCGGCAGAGGCGATGAGCCCGACTGTAGCGTTTCGGGACTTCGGTTCGGCCCAGCGCGCAGGCGACGATCTGGCGGAAAAACACATTTCCGCCCGCCGTCTGAACTGACGCCAGATCCACGTTCGATAATCTGCCGGCGCGCGGTTGCCCTGACACGGCCGCGCGCCGGTTTCATGTTGGCAGGCCCGATTTGTCGGGTTGGCGCTCGGCAGCACCCGCCATGGGCCCGATAGCTGACGACCACCGAACGGCTGCCTGTCAACAGTCCGTGATCGTGGCAGACAGCCGGTAGCGCCGATCGAAGGAGCCCGGCAAAAGGGCGCGACATCAGCCGAAGACGATCGATGCCTCCCCAGCCCGACCCTGCGCTGCCCGAATCCGTGGCTCCAACCTCCGTGGCCGCCGAACCCGATGCTCAGCCGCAGCCGGCGGCATGCCGCGTCGGGCTCACCGCCATTTTTCTTGCCTTTGCCAAGATCGGGCTCACCGCCTTCGGCGGCGGCATCGGCGGCTGGATGCTGCGCGATTTCGTGCAGATCAAGCATTGGATCGACGAGGCGGACTTCCTGAACGGCCTGGCGCTGTCGCAGTCGTTTCCCGGCACCAATGTCGTCAACCTGTCGATCTGGATCGGCAACCGGCTGCGAGGAACCCTTGGCGCCGTCGCCGCGGTCGCCGGTCTCGTCGGACCCTCGCTCGTCGCCGCAGTGGCGATCCTGGCCGTGTTCGACCTGTTCACCGACTTCAAGATGACACATCAGGTGCTGGCCGGAATCGGTGCGGCGGCCATCGGCCTGTCGCTGCAGATGGGCATCACCGCGGCACGGCGGTCGGCCAAATCGATCTTTTCCGTCGTGATGATGGCGCTGGTGTTCGTCGCCGTCTTCGTCTTCCGCCTGCCGTTGCCGCTGGTGGTCGCCATCGCCGCTCCCGTCAGCATTGCCGTTGCCTATCGGCAGAAGCAGGAGGGCTGACGATGGACCTCAACACCTTCCTGCGCCTGCTCGCCGTATTCGTGCCGTTGTCGCTGCTGTCGGTCGGCGGCGGTCAGGCTGTGGTCGCCGACATCCACCGCCAAGTCGTGACCGACCTCGGCTGGATGACGGACGGCCAGTTCGTCGATCTGTTCGCCGTGTCGCGCATGGCACCCGGGCCGGGCTCGCTGCTCGCCGCGCTCGTCGGCTGGCGGGTGTCGGGCTGGACGGGGGCGCTCGTCGCCAGCCTCGCCTTCTTCGGTCCGTCGAGCCTGCTGTTCTTCGCGCTCGCCCGGTTCTGGACCATCCATCCGCGCTCGCGATTGATGCAGGCAGTCGAGCAAGGCCTCGCCCCGGTGTCGTCCGGGCTGGTGCTCGCCACGATATTCGTGCTGCTGGCTTCGGCGGATGGCGGCTGGCTTGCCTGGGTCGTGGCGCTCATGTCGACCTTGGCGCTGGTCAACAACCTGCTCGGGCCGTTCGCACTGTTGGGCCTCGGCGCCGCCGTGTTCCTCGTCCTCGGCTAAGACGAACAACCGCCGAAGCTGCGCTTCGGTGTCGGGCGAACTAGCGTGTCGCTCAGCCGACCTCGGCCGCGCCGGCAACGCCGGCGGCGATCGATGCGGCGACGGCGGCCTCCGCCACGCGCATGAAGCGGGCGCTTGGCCCATCCGCACCGTTGATCTGCCGACTGACGCGCGCACCTTCCATCAGCATGTAGAGCGTATTGGCAAGAAGCTCGGGATCGGCAGCCCCGGCAGCCCGGCAGACCTCCGCCAGCTTCCGCAGATGCACCGTCTTGAACTCGGCAATCACCGCCCTGGCCGGATGCTCATCCTCGTGCAGTTCGATGGCGGTATTGACCAGGTCGCAGCCGTGCACCTCGGTGCAGATGTAGTTGGCGACCATCTTGATCCAGCCGCCGAGCTGGCCGACCGGATCATTCGGGTACTCGCAAGCAAGCTTTGCCCATTTCTCGTCGGCGTGCGCGGCTTGCCCCCGAATGCATTCGGCGACGAGTTCGTCCTTCGAGCCGAAATGGCGATAGAGCGTCATCTTGTTGGTGCCGGCTGCCTCGACGATGGCATCGACGCCGATGCCGCGGATGCCGTGCTTGCGAAACAGCGCCGTCGCGGTATCTACGATGCGGTCGCGCGGGCTGGATTTCGTACCAGGTTCTTCCATTGCTGGGTTGCCGCTCCCTCCGGAAATCTCACCGCCCGGGCTTGACGTAAGTGTGACTGACCTGTAACTATCGGGCTGTTACTGACTGGTAACACCCGAAGCTGGCGATCGTCAAGGCCGGGATTGTACGTAAGACCGCAGCCGCTGAGGCGATTGGTCGCACGGCAAGGGCCCCACCGGGCCGATGGGTTGGAATCGCCTGCATTGGCATGCTGACAGTTTTTGGCTGCAGCATACCGTAACGTCCGTCCGGCTGCTGTCGTATCCGACGGACTTCGTACATCGACTTGGATCTGCCGCCTCGCAGCGCGAGCCATCGCTTGCTGGAACGCAGGGTGTTTGTCGATTGCCGTGCCGCATCGGAGCATCGGATCCGGACGTGGGAACCGGTTCCGGGACAGATCCGATGCCCGAACGAAAAACTGCAGCGCCGGGCCGCTTCCAATCGGCCCACCAGCGCCCGAGATCGCGACAAGGTTGGATCCGTTCGGGGCAAGGCTCATGAACGCGATCGATATCAAGGAGTTAGAGAGAGACTTGTGGCGAACGCCGCGCGCGTTTGTCGCCAGCCGCTCTAGGTGGCCAAAGGAGCTTGCCATGACCGAGACCGCAGAATTGACGATTGAGCAGGCTCTGTCCGATCCGTTGATCACGCTCGTGATGCGTGCCGACGGCGTGGACGCGGAGGCGCTCCGGCGGCAATGGACGGCCCTCGGCGCGACGCTGCGGTCGAGGCCCGGGCCGGCCGCACCGCTGCAGGAGTTCGACCGCATCAAGCCGCTACTGCCGATTCCGTTCAAGCGCGGGCACGAACTCGTCGCCGATTGCATCTGTGCCGGCTGGGCACGCACGGCCAATCCGCACGCATCGAAGGCAGGACCGGTCTAATGGTTGGATTCTTCACTCAACGGCCGGTCTTCGCCTCGGCCATCGCCATCATCATGGTGCTTGCGGGCTCGATCTGCTACTTCCTGTTGCCGGTCTCGCAATTCCCCGACATCACGCCACCCCAGGTGGTGGTGAGCGCCCAGTATCCCGGCGCCAGCGCGCAAGTCGTCGCGGACACCGTTACCACGCCGCTCGAGCAGTCGATCAACGGCGTCGAGGGCATGACCTACATGTCCTCGACCTCGTCGAACGACGGTTCGTCCAACATCACCATCACGTTCAACGTCGGCTATCCGCTATCCACCGCCGCCGTCGACGTGCAGAACCGGGTGTCGCAGGCGTCGTCGTCGCTGCCGGCCATCGTCAACCAGGCCGGCGTGACCATCCGCAAACAGAACCCCAACTTCGTGCTGATCGTCGACCTGACCTCGCCCGACGGTTCGGTCGATCCGGTCGCCCTGTCGAACTACGCCTATCTGCAGATCGTCGATCCGCTGAAGCGGCTTCCCGGCGTCGGCGACGTGCAGATCTTCGGCGAGCGGCGCTATTCCATGCGCGTCTGGCTCGATCCGGACAAGCTCGCCAACCTCGGGCTTACCGCCGTCGACGTGCAGCAGGCGATCGCCGAACAGAACGTGCAGGTCGCCGCCGGCAAGATCGGCCAGTCACCGGCTCCCGCCGGCACCGCCTTCGAATTGCAGGTCAATGCCGCCGGCCGGCTGTCGACGCCGGCCGATTTCGAGCAGATCGTCGTGCATGCCGATCCGGCGAGCGGAGCGGTCGTCCATTTGAAGGACGTCGCCCGCGTCGAGCTCGGGGCGCTGCAATATGCCTCGTCGGGCAATTTCGGCGGCAAGCCTGCGGTCGTGCTGGGCGTCTTTCAGATGCCCGGTTCCAACGCTCTCGACCTGCAGACGCAGATCAAGAACAAGATGGACGAACTGTCAACGCGCTTCCCGAAGGGCATCGAGTACGGGATGCACTACGACACCACCCGCTTCGTCTCGGCCGCGATGCAGGACGTGCTCGTCACGCTGCTCGAAGCGTTGATCCTGGTGGTCATCGTCGTCTACGTCTTCCTGCAAAGCTGGCGGACGACCATCATCCCGACGATCGCCATCCCCGTGTCGCTGATCGCCACCATGGTGGTGATGCTGGCGCTCGGCTTCTCCCTCAACATGCTAAGCCTCTTGGGCATGGTGCTGGCGATCGGCCTCGTCGTCGACGATGCCATCGTCGTCGTGGAGAACGTCGAGCGCCAGCTCGAAGCCGGACTGCCACCCTTGAAAGCCACCATGGTGGCGATGGGGGAAGTGACCGGTCCGATCATCGCCACGACCGCTGTGCTGATGGCGGTGTTCATCCCCGTCGCCTTCATCCCCGGTGTCGCCGGGCGGCTGTACAACCAGTTCGCCCTGACGGTCGCCATCTCGGTCGGCATTTCCGCCTTCAATTCGCTCACCCTCAGTCCGGCCTTGAGCGCGGCGTTTCTCAGGCATCGCGGGCAGACGAAATTCCCGCCGTTCCGGTGGTTCAATTCCGGCTTCGACAGGATGTCGCACGCCTATGCCCGTGCGGTCGGCGGCTTCATCCGTTTCCGCTGGGCGGTGCTCGCCGTATTCCTTGTCGGTCTCGGCGCCACCTATTGGGTGTGGCAGAAGATTCCCTCGACCTTCCTGCCCGTCGAGGACCAGGGCTATTTCTTCGTCGTGGTGCAGTTGCCTGACGGCGCCTCGCTCCAACGCACCGACGCCGTCACCAAGCAGGTGCGCGACATCCTGCAGGCCGAACCGGGCGTCGACATCGTCGGCTCGATCAGCGGCTTCAACTTCCTGACCCGCGCGGCGCAGTCGAACTCGGCGGTGGAATTCGCCATCCTGAAGCCGTGGGCCGAGCGCGGGCCGGATCAGAATGCCTCGGCGATCGTGAATGCGGTCAGAATGAAGCTGCTCGCCATCCCCGACGCCTTCGCGTTGTCGTTCGATCCGCCGTCGATCCCGGGCTTGAGCGCCACCGGTGGCTTCGAATTCGAGGTCGAAGATCTGACCGGCCGCGGCGCCGCGGCGCTGAACGAGGTCACCCAGGCCTTGATCGCCGAGGCGCGCAAGCAGCCGGAGCTGAGCCCCCGACAGATCTTCACCTCATTCTCTACGTCGACACCGCAATACAATTACGACCTCGACCGCAACAAGGCGAAGCTCCTGGGGCTCAATCTGCCGGACGTGTTCAACACCCTGCAGATCTATCTCGGCTCGCTCTACGTGAATGACTTCAACCTGTTCGGCCGCACCTTCCGTGTCACCCTGCAGGCCGAGAAGGACGCGCGCGCCACGGCCGACGGCCTGTCGCGCATGTGGGTCCGCAACTCGGCCGGCAAGATGGTGCCGCTCAATGCGCTCGGGACGTTGAAGGCGACGGTCGGACCCGAAACCGTGCCGCATTACAACAACAACACCGCCGCACTGATCAACGGCGCGGCTGCACCCGGGTTCTCCTCGGGTCAGGCGGTGGTCGCCATGCAACGCGCTGCGGCAACCGTGCTGCCGAAGGATTTCGGCTACGAATGGACCGGTATCACCTTCCAGGAGCTGAAGGCGGGCTCGATCGCCTCGATCGTCTTCGGCATGGCCATCGTGTTCGTCTTCCTGATCCTGGCGGCACAATACGAGAGCTGGTCGATGCCGTTCATGGTGCTCTTGGCGGTGCCGCTGGCGCTGTTCGGCGCGCTCATCACGCTCAACTGGCGCGGCATGCAGATCGACGTCTATTCGCAGATCGGCTTCGTCATGCTGATCGGCCTTGCCGCCAAGAATGCCATCCTTATCGTCGAATTCGCCCGGCGGCGACGCGACGAGGGGCTCGGCATCGCCGAGGCGGCGATGGAAGCGGCCCGGCTGCGGCTGCGCCCGATCCTGATGACGGCGTTTGCCTTCATCCTCGGCGTCGTGCCGCTGATGCTGGCGACGGGTGCCGGTGCGGCGAGCCGGCAGTCGATCGGCACGACGGTGTTCGGCGGCATGCTCGCCGCCACCTTCCTGACGCTGATCTTCGTGCCGGTGTTCTACGCCACCATCGAAACCTGGCGCGAGCCGAGGGCGAAGCGGCAGAAACAGGCGCCGCTCGCCCATTCGCATCCGCACCATCATCCGCAGCCGCAGCCGCAGTTGCATCCCCATCCGCACGTGCAGCCGCAGCCTCAGCCGCATGCGCTCCCCCAACCGCATCCCGTGTTCGAGAACGACGACGGTCCGAACTCCGAGTCGGCGGCGGCTGAATAACTGGAGACCACCCCCATGAGCCCATCGAAACTTGCCCTGTTGGTGGTCGTCGCCATCGTCGGCGGTGCCGTCGTCTACCCGAACTATGCCGAGTTCCGCGAATTCGCGCTGAAGCAGTATGCATTCGGCATGAAGCAGTACGAATTCGCGCTGGCGGAGTACGAGAAGCTGACCAAGCCGCCGGCGCCGCCCGCCCAGCCAGCGTTTGTAATGCCGGTTCCGGTCGTCGCCGTCGCCAAGCGCAACCTGCCGATCACCCTCGACTATTCGGCGCGCGTCGAGGCCATCGCCAATGTCACCTTGCAGGCCAAGGTGACGGGTTATCTGGTCGAGCAGCTCAGCCCCGACGGGACGGACGTGAAGGAGGGCGACCTCCTCTACCGCATCGACCCGCGCGACTACGATGCCATGCTGGAACTGGCGAAGGCGCAGTTGGCGCGCGACACGGCCAATCTCGACTACCTCAAGTCCAACCTCGACCGCGGAACCGACCTGGCCAAGAGCGGCTATGTGTCGAAGGACGCCTTCGATCAGCGCACCAGTGCGGTGAAACAGGCGGAATCGGCACTCGCCATCGACCGCGCTTCGATCCGCACGGCGGAACTCAACCGCGGCTACACCGAGATCCGCGCGCCGTTTGCCGGCCGGCTCGGCCGCAGCGTCGCCTCGGTTGGAACCCTCGTCGGCTCCGGTGGCACGGTGCTCAACACGCTGGTCAAGATCGACCCGGTCTACGTGACGTTCGACCCGAGCGAAACGGAGCTCAGCAAGATCGTGGCCGCTCGCGCCAGCGGCGAAGTCGCCGCCGAGGTCACCGTACCCGGCACGACGGATGCGCCGCGCCAAGGAAGCCTCACCTTCATCGACAACGGCGTCGACAAGGCGACCGGCACGATCGTGGCGCGCGCCACCATCCCCAATGCCGACAAGGCACTCGTCCCCGGCGAATACGTGCATGTCAAACTGTCGATCGGCGTCGAACCGGATGCGCTGATGGTGCCGCAGACGGCGCTCGGTTCCAGCCAGTTCGGCAAATATCTCTATGTCGTCGGCAAAGGCAACAAGGTCGAGATGCGTCAGGTCACGGTCGGCCGCAACGATGGCGAACTCGTCTCCATCCTCTCCGGCATCAAGCAGAACGATCAGGTGATCAACGGCAATCTGCAGAAGATCGGCCCTGGTCTGCCGGTGCAGCCGATGCCGCAAAAGGTCGCGGCGAACTAAGGCACGCCTGACTGCAGCTTCGCCATTGCGAACGGAGCGCGGCAATCCGGATCCCCAGGTACAGCCCCGTACCCAGGTGCGGATCGCTTCGCTCCGTTCGCACTGGCGGGCTGGCGCCGGCCGACCGCGTCGCTTCACGCCGCGGCGCGCAGCCCGCCGAATTCGACAGTCGTCAATAGCTGCCGGCAGAACTCGGGACCGACGTCGCGGTCGCCGAACAGGATATGGTAGACGATCGGCGCGAACACCCGGTCGATCGCCTGCCCGACGTCGAAGCCGGCCTCGCCGCGGCAGAGGGCACGCCCGGCGATGACCTCGAGGTGGTCGTAGGTGAAGCGGCAGCATTTCGTCGCCGACGTGTCGGTCTCGCCGTCGGCAAGCACGTCGCGCAGCAGCCGGCGCCCGACCGGCGACGACATCTCCTCGGCATATTGGACGACGAAGGCATCGAGATCCCCGGCAAGCGTGCCGGTGTCATCCGGATCGGCGATCGGTCTGAGCCGCTCCACCGCTACGTCGGCAAGCAATTGGGCCAGATCGCCCCAGCGCCGATAGATCGTCGACGGCGGCACGCCGGCCCGCTCGGCGATCATCGGAACGGTCAACTCGCCGCGCTCGATCTCGGCCAACAGCGCGCGCGTCGCCTGATGCACTTCTTTCTGGATACGAGCGGTGCGCCCACCCTGGCGGATCATTTCCCGGGCCATCAAGGCCTCCTCACTCAGTGAAACTGCCGATCACGAAAACGCTAACGCAAATAATTTGCATTTAGTCGGCTCCAGCGCTATCTCCCACTAACGCGAATAAATAGCGTTTGGAGGATCCCATGTCCATGCTTGCCGCGTTCACGATTGCGAGCAGCCGGCTGTCGTCCAAGGCAACGACAGCCTATGCCGCAGCGACCGCCATCATCTTCGCCGCAACCGCTGCCGCCCCGACGCCGCTCTACCATCTGTACCGGCAGACCTTCGGCCTCACGGCGCTGCAGATCACCCTGATCTTCGCCGCCTACGCGGTATCGATCGTCGCCTCATTCCTCACCGTCGGCCGTCTGTCGGACCACGTCGGCCGCCGGCCGATGATCCTGGCTGCGCTGCTGCTGAATATCGCCGCGCTGATCGGCTTCGTCACCGCGACGGGCGTCTATTCGCTGATCGGCGCGCGCTTCGTGCAGGGGATTGGTACCGGCATCGCGCTGACGACGCTCGGCGCTACCATCGCCGACACCGATCCGCGCAACGGGCCGACGCTCAACAGCGTCACCGCCTTCGCCGGATTGACCATCGGCGCCCTGGTTGCCGGCTTGCTGGTCTCCTATGCGCCGATGCCACGCCAACTCGTCTACGTCGTGCTGCTCGCCGCCAGCCTCGCCGCGGTCGCGCTTCTGGCGATCGTGCCGGAGACGACCGCCGGCCGGCCCGGCTCGTGGGCGGTGCTGCGGCCGCGCATCAGCGTCCCGGCCGCGGCGCGCGGCGCCATGCTGCGCCTGAGCCCGCTCAATGTGGCGAGCTGGGCGCTGGGCGGCTTCTATCTGTCGCTGATGCCATCGCTGGTCGCCGCCGCCACCGGCACGCGCTCGGTCATGATCGGCGCTTCCGTCGTCACCGCGCTGATGCTGACCGGCACGATCGTCGTTCTCGTCCTGCGCAGCGCCACCGCCGAGCGGCTGGTGCGGCTCGGCGCGGCCGGCATCGGTCTCGGCGTCGTGGTGACGTTCTCCTCGGTACAGGCACAATCGGTCGCCGGCATGATCCTCGGCACCGTCGTTGCCGGCGTCGGCTTCGGCGCCGCCTATGCCGGCAACCTCAAGACGCTCATCCCGCTGGCCGGTCCGAACGAACGCGCCCAGTTGCTCGCCGCCTATTTCGTCGCCAGCTATACGTCGTTCGCATTGCCCGCGGTGATCGCCGGCCTCGCCGCGCCGCGCTTCGGCCTCATCGCCACCTCGACCGGCTACGGCGTCGTGCTGGTCGGGCTGACGCTCGCCTCGATCGCCGCCGAACTGTGGCAGAGTACCCGCCGCCCTGTCGCGGCCCCGGCGCCGGAGCCCGTTGCCGCGGAGGAGGGCGTTTCTTGCGCGGCTGAATGAACCCGTTGCATCGATACCGGCCGATGGCCGCCGGAGCCTTGCCGCCCCGGCGGCCAACGTGTGTCCGGCCCGACCGTCGGACGCGGCGATCGGCAGCGGCCGGCGCCGTCAGAACTGGTCCCAGGCCGGACGGTCGCCAAAGCGGGCGGCGAGGAAGTCGATCAACAGGCGCGACTTGGCGGCGAGATAGCGGTTCGGCGCATAGAGCGCAAAGATGCCGAGTTCGGCCGGCGGAGTGTCGGCGAGCACCGGCAGCAGCCGCCCCGCGGCGATGTCCGGCCCGACGAGAAAGGTCGGCAGCAGCGTGACGCCCCGGCCCATCAGCGCCGCAGCCTTGAGGATGTCGCCGTTGTTGGAGCACATGACGGCATTGATCGGCACCTGCACCGAGTGTCCGTCGCGTCCGAGCTGCCAGCGCTGCAACGTCGTCGTATGGCCGTAGTTGAGGCAGCGGTGCTCGGCGAGATCCGCTGGGGTCTGCGGCGTGCCGAAGCGCTGCAGGTAGCCCGGCGCGGCCGCCAGGACCCGCCGCGCCGGCGCCAAACGGCGGGCGATCAGGCTCGAATCCGACAGCACGCCGATGCGCACGGTGACGTCGACCCCCTCCTCGATCGGATCGATGAAGCGGTCGTTGAGGGTCAGCTCGATCTTCAGCGCCGGGTAGGCCTCCATGAAGTCGGCGATCGCCGGCCCGAGGCAGAGGACGCCGAAAGACACCGGCGCGTTGATCTTCAAGATCCCGCGCGGCTCGTCGTGCAGCCGGGCGACCTGCATCTCGGTCTCTTCGACGCGAGCGATGATGTCGGCCGAGGCTTCGTAATAGGCAAGCCCGGCCTCGGTGGCGCTGACCCGCCGCGTGGTGCGGTCCAACAGACGCGCCCCCAACAGCCGTTCCAGCTCCATCACCGCCTTCGAGACGGCCGAACGCGTGATCCCGAGCGCGCGTCCGGCTTCAGCGTAGGAGCCGAGCGACACGACTTTGACGAAGGCATTCATCGCTTCGAGCTTGTCCATGATCTATTGTCGCCGTTTTGGATGCAGACTGACCGGATATTAGGTGATTGCCCTTATGCCCGTCCATCACTAGCTTTGACCCAGACGTTCGGACCCACCCCAATACGGGAGACCAACATGACACTTGCTATCCGCAAATCCGACGACCGCGGCCGCGCCGACTTCGGCTGGCTCGACAGCCGCCACACCTTCTCGTTTGGCCACTATTACGATCCGAACCATATGGGCTTCGGCCCCTTGCGCGTCATCAACGACGACCGCGTCGCCGCGGGTGGTGGCTTTCCCACCCATCCGCATCGCGACATGGAGATCATCTCCTACGTCCTCGACGGCGGACTGGAACACAAGGATAGCCTCGGCACCGGCTCGGTGATCCGTCCCGGCGACGTGCAGCGCATGACCGCCGGCACCGGCGTGCGCCACTCCGAGTTCAACGCCTCGAAGGCCGATCCGGTCCACTTCCTGCAGATCTGGATCGTGCCGGAAAAGGACGGCTTGGCTCCGAGCTACGAGCAGAAGACCTTCCCGGACGCCGACAAGCGCAACCGGTTGCGCCTCATCGGCTCGCACGACGGCCGCGACGGCTCGGTGACGATCCATCAGGACGTCGATCTCTACGCCGCGCTGTTGTCCGATGGGGCGAGCGTCACCCACGAGATCGTTGGCGGCCGTGGCGCCTGGGTGCAGGTCGCCCGTGGCTCGGTGAAGCTCAACGACACCGTGCTGGGCGAGGGCGACGGCGTCGCCATCGGCACCTCGGGCGTGCTGACCCTGACCGGCATCGACGACACGGAGGTGCTGCTGTTCGACATGGGTCCTTGAGGATCGGTCGTTGAAGATCGGTCGTTGAGGTTCCCCCTCGACCCGCGACACTTGAGGCATTGCCGCATCGGCCGCCGATGGCAACCGGTCGGCGGCATGCCGGCAAGCCAGACGCGAGGCGCGCGCCCATTGTCATCGGCCGGGCGCGCGCCAATTTCCCTGGCTATTGCCATTGCCGGTGCGCCCCCGCCTCCGGCACGCACCCGGATAGCCGGATGACTTGCCGCCACCTGCCCAACTCCCGGAGCAACCGATGACCGCGACGGCCGATTTGATCCTCCATAACGGGCGCATCACCACCAACGATCGCAGCAATCCGGAAGCGGACGCCATCGCGCTCGCCGGCGAGCACATCCTCGCCGTCGGTCGCGCCGAGGATATCCTGCCGCTCGGCCTCGAAACCACGCGCAGGATCGATCTCGGCGGCCGCCGTGTCGTTCCCGGCCTGATCGACAGCCACATGCACATCATCCGCGGCGGGCTTAACTACAACCTGGAACTGCGCTGGGACGGCGTCCGCTCGCTGGCCGACGCGATGGCGATGCTGAAGGCGCAGGTGGCTGCGACGCCGGCGCCGCAGTGGGTGCGCGTGGTCGGCGGCTTCACCGAGCATCAGTTCGCCGAAAAGCGGCTGCCGACGCTGCAGGAGATCAACGCCGTCGCGCCGGACACGCCGGTGTTCATCCTGCACCTCTACGATCGGGCACTGCTCAACGCCGCAGCCCTCAGGGCGGTCGGCTATAGCAAGGATACGCCCAATCCGCCCGGCGCCGAGATCGTGCGCGACGCCGCCGGCAATCCGACCGGCTTGCTCATCGCCCAGCCGAATGCGCTGATCTTGTATTCGACGCTGGCCAAGGGCCCGAAGCTGCCGCCGGAGTACCAGAAGAATTCCACCCGCCACTTCATGCGCGAGATGAACCGCTTGGGCGTCACCAGCGTGATCGATGCCGGCGGCGGCTTCCAGAACTACCCCGACGACTATCAGATCATCGAGGACCTGCACCGCGCCGGCGAAATGACGGTCAGGATCGCCTACAACCTGTTCACCCAGAAGCCGAAGGAGGAACTCGCCGATTTCGCCTCCTGGGCGAAAGAGGTGACGCCGGGCCAGGGCGACGACACCTACCGTCCCAACGGCGCCGGCGAGATGCTGGTGTATTCCGCCGCCGATTTCGAGGATTTCCGTTTTCCCCGTCCCGATATGCCGCCGGCGATGGAAGGCGACCTCGAACCGGTCGTGCGGCTCCTCGCTGAGCAGCGCTGGCCGTTCCGCCTGCACGCCACCTACGACGAGACCATCTCGCGCGCCCTCGACGTGTTCGAGAAGGTCGATCGCGACGTGCCGCTCTCCGGCCTCAACTGGTTCTTCGACCACGCCGAGACCATCTCGACGAAGAACATCGAGCGGGTCGCCAAGCTCGGCGGCGGCATCGCCGTGCAGCACCGCATGGCCTACCAGGGCGAATATTTCATCGAGCGCTACGGCTCCGAGGCGGCCGAGGCGACCCCGCCGATCGCCAAGATGTTGGAGATGGGCGTGCCGGTTGGCGCCGGCACCGATGCGACCCGCGTCGCCTCCTATAACCCCTGGGTGTCGCTGTCCTGGCTGGTGACCGGCCACACCGTCGGCGGCATGCCGCTCTATCCCATGCGCAACCGGCTCGACCGCGCCACCGCGCTCGGCCTGTGGACCGAGGCCAACACCTGGTTCTCGCGCGAAGAAGGCAAGAAGGGGGCGCTGAAGCCGGGGCAACTGGCCGATCTCGTGGTGCTGTCGAGCGACTATTTCCACGTTCCCGAGGCCGAGATCGCCGACATCACCTCGGTGCTGACCGTCCTCGGCGGCAAGATCGTGTGGGGCGACGACGAGTTCCACAGGCTCGCCCCGCCGCTGCCGCCGGCCATGCCCGACTGGTCGCCGGTCAGGACCTTCGGCGGCTACCAGAAGGCCCCGGCCAAGGCCGCGAAATTGGCGCTGTTCTGCGGTTGCGCCTCGGCCTGCGGCGTGCACGGCCACGCCCATGCCGCGGCGTGGTCCGGCCACGTGCCCGCCGCCGACAGCCGTTCGTTCTGGGGAGTGCTCGGCTGTTCCTGCTGGGCGTTCTGAGAGGATCAACCGAAGCCCAAGCGAGGGTGTCATGCCGAACGATGCAAAAGTCGCAGCCAGCCCGGCACTGCCGATCCTGCTGATGGTGCTGTCCGCTGTCACCGGCCTCATTGACGCCGTCAGTATCCTCGGCATGGGACGGGTGTTCACCGCCAACATGACCGGCAACATCGTGTTCCTCGGCTTTGCCGTCGGCGGCGCGGCGGGTTTCGAGCCGTTGCGCTATATCGCGGCGCTCGCCGCTTTCCTCCTCGGCGCGCTGCTCGGCGGGCGGCTGGGCAGGCCGTTCAACGGCGGTCCGCGCCGCTCCTGGCTGATGTGGTCTGCCGGTCTCGAAACGGCGCTGTTCTGGGCAGCTGCGGCGGCCGCGCACGGCTACGATCTCGAGGCGCAACAGCCGACGACAAGCCTCTATGCGCTGATCATATTGACCGCCGTTGCCATGGGGCTCAGGAATGCCACGGTTCGCCAGCTCAAGGTGCCGGACATGACCACCACGGTGCTGACGCTGACGCTGACCGGCCTCGCAGCCGACTCGCATCTGGCCGGCGGCAACAATCCCAATTGGCGCCGCCGCGCCGGCAGCATCCTGGCGGTGTTCGTCGGCGCCTGCATCGGCGCAGCGCTGATCGTCAGGACCGGGCTGTTCGTGCCGCTCGTCCTGACCGGCGCCACCGTGCTGCTGGCAACGCTCGCCTACGTGCTGCACCCGGCCTCGGCCGCGGTACCACGGACGACCTGACGCCGATCCCCTCTCTTGCCGCCGAGACCGCCCCTCGCTTCCGCGCTTGAGCCAGAAGGTGCCCAGATGAGTGCCAGCATCACCCGTGAAGACGCCCCGGCCGGCGGCCGCTATGTCGGCCGCGTTGCCGGCATCGCCGATACCGCCGAACTCGTCTATACGCGCCCCGAGCCGGCACGCGTCGTCGCCGTCCACACCATCGCCCCCGACAGCCTGCGCGGCTCGGGCGTGGCTCTGGCGCTGGTCGAACAGCTGATCGCCGACGCCCGCGCCGAAGGCTTCAAGATCGTGCCGCAATGCCCCTACGTGAAGGCGCAGGTGCGGCGCCACCCGCAATGGGCCGACGTGATCGAGGAGTGACGCATGCAGGTGTTCGCCCCGCCGACCTTGGCCGAATTCGTGTTGCGGGCGCTCGTCTGCGCGCCGTTCCTGGACTCCGCCATCTCCAAGCTCCGCAACGAGCCGGGTGCCGTCGCCGAAGTGCGCGGCCTCGGCCTGCCGCTGCCCGGCTTGACGGCCCCGGCCGTCATCGTGTTGCAGCTCGTCGCCCCGGTGATGATCCTGAGCGGATTTGCCGTCTGGCTCGGCGCGCTGGCACTGGCAGTCTTCACCGCCGTCGCCACCTGTCTCGCCCACGACTGGTGGCGATTTCCCCGCAGCGCCCGAACCGACGTACGCCGCGCCTTTTTCGAGCACGTCGCCATCATCGGCGGGCTGCTGCTCATCGCCTATGCCGATGTCCCCTGGCGGATCTGAACCGGATCCGGCGACGGTCGCCGGGTAAAGGACCGTCAACACAATCGTGACCGCCGGACCATTGCCGCTTGCCGGAAACCCCCGCTAGGGTATGGTCCACGCTGACCTATTGATCGTGCCGGGTATTTTCAGGACTGACGGACTGCAGATGAGAGACAGTGCTCACGCCCTGCCGGACCACTTGCCTCATGCGGATGTGTCCGACCATTCGTTTCAGCAGATTTGGTCGTTGCTGGTCGACAGGGGCGCCGCGGCGCTCGTTATGCCGCAGGTGGCCCGACATCGGCTGACCGCCGCCTATCTGCCGCTCATTCTCGCCGAGCGGTCACGGCCGCTGGTCCTCGGCCAGCTCGGCCAATCGCTCGATGGCCGCATCGCCACGCCGAGCGGCGCCTCGCGCGGCATTTCGGGCGACGCCGCGCTCGATCACCTGCATCGCATCCGCGCGCTCGTCGACGCCGTCGTCGTCGGGGCCGGCACTGTGGTCGCCGATGACCCGCGGCTGACGACACGGCGCATCCTCGGCCGCAGCCCGGCGCGGGTGTTGATCGACCCGAGCGGCCGCTCGGCGCGCGATGCCGTCTGGCTGAAGGATGACGACGTCGCCCGCATCGTGTTCTCCGACAATGTCGACGGCTGGCCTCAAGAGGTGATCCGGATCCCCTCGCCCGACGGCGATGGCGACTTCCCGCCCGGCATGATCGTCGAGACGCTCGGCCTGCTCGGCTACTGCAAGATCCTGATCGAAGGCGGTGCCAACACGCTGTCGCGCTTCCTCGATGCCGGCGCGCTCAACCGGCTGCACATCACCGTCGCCCCGGTCATCCTCGGCTCCGGCCCGGCCGGGCTCGACCTCCGCCCGATCGACCGGCTGTGCGAAGCCCGGCGGCCCCGCGTCGCCCACCACATCCTCGGCGACGGCAACGTGCTCTACGACTGCGACCTTTCGGCGAGCTGAAGCGCCGCGACGATGGTCGCCGCCGTCGCCGACCAGCGCGGCAGCTTCCGGCCGGCCGCCCAGGCGGCATCCGCCATCGCCCGCCGGCGGATGGGATCGCCGACGAGCCGCCTGAGCGCCCCTGCGAAAGCGTTGGCGTCACCAGCCGGGACCAGCAGACCCGCATCTCCCGGCACGGTTTCCGGAATGGCGCCGGCATCGGACGCCACGATCGGCAGCCCGTGCGCCAGCGCTTCGGCCAGCGCCATGCCGTAGCCCTCGTGATAGGCCGGATGGGCGAAGACGTCGGCGCCGGCGAACGCCGCTTCCAGCCGTTCGCCGCCGAATGCGCCGGCAAGGTCGATCCGGCCGCCGAGCCCATGCGCCGCGATCCTCCCTCGCACCCGCTCCGTTTCTGCTGCGTCGGCATCCGGCGCGCCGACGATGCGGCACGACCACGGCAGATCGGCGATCAGCGCCAGCGCCTCGATCAGCACGGGATAGGCTTTTCGCGGCAGGATCGAGCCGACGGCGAGGATCTGCGGCTCGCCGGTGCTGCCCGCCTCCCGCGGCACCGGGTCGATGCCCGGCTCGGCGACCGAGAGACGGGCGGGATCGACGCCATAGTCGGCAACGAGCGATCGCGCCGTCGTCGCGCTGGTCGCCACGACCCATTGCGCCCGGGTGAGCGCCCGCCGTTCGCTCGTCGCGAACCGCGCGACGTCTGCGGTCGAGAGCCCAGTCTCTAGCGCCAAGGGGTGATGCACCAGCGCGGCGAAGCGGCGCCCGGCGTGGGCGATGAGGCCGTCCGGCAGTGCGCCGAAAGCGAGTCCGTCGACCAGGATCGGCACCTCGGGCGGCACGTTCGCGAACATCGCGGCGCTCGCGGCGAGGCTGTCCGGCGCCGGCGCCGGGAAATCGCCCGGCAGCGCCAGATGCTCGACCACGATGCCGGCATCCCGGCATTCGGCGATGACGCGGCGGTCGTAACCGTAGCCGCCGGTGAGGCGTGCAAGGTCGCCGGGAATGGCGAAGGCGAAGCGCTTCACCTAGAGCGGCCCTTCGAAGCTGGCGCGGGCGAGGTCGGTCTCG
>JARLIU010000123.1 GCA_031291595.1 Ancalomicrobiaceae bacterium
GCGGGCCGTGCTGCCGTTCTTCGGGCCGGCGGTCATTGCGTCCGTCGCCTACATGGATCCCGGCAACTTCGCCACCAACATCGAATCGGGCGCCAGCTTCGGTTATCAGCTGCTGTGGGTGGTGCTCGTCGCCAATCTCATTGCCATGCTGTTCCAGTCGCTATCGGCCAAGCTCGGCATCGTGACGGGCAAGAGCCTGGCCACGCAGTGTCGCGACAACCTGCCGAAGCCGCTCGTCTATGTGCTGTGGGTCGCGTCCGAAGTGGCGGCGATGGCGACCGACGTCGCCGAATTCATCGGCGGCGGGCTCGGCGTCAGCCTCCTCCTCGGCATTCCGCTGATGCACGGGTTGGTCGTCACCGGCATCGTCACCTATCTGATCCTGACCCTGCAGCGCAGCGGTTTTCGGCCGATGGAGATCGTCATCGGCGCCTTCGTCGCCATCATCGGCGTGAGCTACATCATCGAACTGCTGATCGCTTCGCCGAACTGGGGGCTGCTGGCGACGGGTATGGTCACGCCGCATCTGGCCAACGGCCATGCCGTGACCTTGGCGGTCGGCGTCGTCGGCGCCACCGTGATGCCGCACGCGATCTATCTGCATTCGACGCTAACGCGCGACCGCGTGCCGCCGAGGAACGATATGGAGCGCCGGCGGATCCTCAACTTTTCCAACCTCGAAGTGCTGGTGGCGCTGGGCTTCGCCGGCTTCGTCAACCTGGCGATGATGACGATGGCGGCCGTCGTCTTCCACGGCGGGCACGACGATGTCGCCTCGATCGAGACGGCGTATCGGACGCTGACGCCGCTGCTCGGCGCGGGTGCGGCGAGCGTGTTCATGGTGTCGCTGATCGCCTCGGGGTTCTCGTCGTCCGTGGTCGGCACCATGGCCGGCCAGACGATCATGCAGGATTTCGTCGCCTTCCGGATCCCCTTGTGGGTCAGGCGCGTGGTGACCATGGCGCCGTCGTTTGCGATCGTGGCTTACGGCGTATCGTCCATCGATGCGCTGATCGTCAGTCAGGTGGTGCTGAGTCTGGTGCTGCCGGTGCCGATGATCGCGCTCGTCTACTTCACTTCCCGCCGCGACGTCATGGGCGCCTTTGCCAACGCCCGCTGGGTGACGGCCGGCGCCATCGCCGCGACGGTCGTGGTGCTGGCGCTGAATGTCGTGCTGCTCGCCCAGACGCTCGGCGTGGTGGCGATCGGGGGGTGAAGCGAGCGGGCCGACGACATCCAGGGGCTGGTGTCGATCGTTGATTTCGGCGGGTTCGGGGGACGGTGGGCAGAGTTAACCGGCTCCAAACCAAATCCGGAAAACTCCACTGATAAGGCTTGCCTTAATCCGTCGTCTAGCCTATCCGAGTGCCCCACGGCCTCGTGGCGGAATGGTTACGCAGCGGACTGCAAATCCGTGTATCCCAGTTCGATTCTGGGCGAGGCCTCCAAATCTTATCGATAGACCGCATGTTTTCGGCGCGGTCAGTGTCGTGCCGAAGCGACCTCGTTGCCCTAAGGCTCGTCGCAGCGGATCAAGCCGAGCGGACTGGCCTTTACGAAACGTATCCCGTCCGGCCATTCAAAAACCTATTTGGTGCGTGTTTCAGCAAGGCACGTCGCGTGCATTGGACATCCTTTCGTTGTAAATACTTTACGGTCAAGGCCGAATCGTAGGGTATCATGGCAAAACCGCAGCGCGTCAGAGATCCGCTTCACGATCTCATTGAGTTCAGTGTGGACCCTTTCGAGCAAAAATTATGGGATGTCGTTAATACCAATGAGTTCCAACGTTTAAGACGAATTAGGCAGCTTGGGTTTTCCGAGTTTGTTTATCCTGGTGCCACGCACACTCGTTTTGCACATAGCCTGGGAGTTTTCTCTACAGCTCGAGATTTGTGCAAAGTTATTAAGTCCCGGATCGGCCCAGCGTATGATGAATATCGAGCGCACGTCGCTATTGCTGCAGCATTGGTCCATGATCTCGGGCATGGACCTTTCAGCCACGCCTTCGAAGAGGCGTTAAGAGCTGTTGATAGAGGAAGTGGTCTCAAGCATAAACGGCATGAGCTGTGGACTGGTGATATAATACTTTCGTCCAATGAGACTGAGATTGGGCGGGTTTTCGACGAAATTGACGAGCTATTTACTGGCGAACAAAGGGTCACTACATTCAAGACTGATGTAGCAAAGCTTTTGATTTCCGAGACGCCAACTGATATCTATCACGCTATAGTTTCTAGCCAGTTTGATGCGGACCGACTCGATTATATGCGCCGGGACCGAATGATGACCGGTGCTCAGCACGGCGGCTTTGACGTTTCATGGTTAATGGCTAATCTGGAGGTCGAGAAAATACCACTTGCCATAGACGAGGATGAGTTTGACCGCGTAGATAGTCTCGTTTTGGGACGGAAAGCCCTTCAGGCTGCGGAATCGTACGTGCTTGGTTTGTTCCATCTTTACTTTACAGTATATTATCATAAGACGACGCGTGCTTTTGAGCAAATGCTAAGCGCCCTCTTGGCACGAGTCGGCTTTTTGGTGGTGAATGGCGATGAAGCGAGAACCGGATTATCCCATAATCATCCGATTTTGGAATTTCTGCGTTCGAGGACTCTCGCGGACTATCTTCGTCTGGACGACTTTGTAATTTGGAGCGCCATTTCGCTCATGCAGGATTGTGAAGACGCGATCTGCAAGGCCTTAGCATCTAGAATTTTGCATAGAAAACCATATAAGGCAATTGACGTAGAGAGGTTCTTTGAGGGCAGGCTACACAAGGTAGTAGTATTTAAATCAGCCCTGAGGGGAGCGATGGCTAACGGCGAATTTGGTGACGCTGACGTGTTTGAAGATACCGCCGTACGCAATCCCTATAAACGCAGGAGCGGCGAATCCCCCGAGGCACTCTCCAAAATATGGATTAAGACACAAGCCGATGACGGTTGTGATGACCTTTCGTCGCAATCAAGCGTCGTTAAGCAGTTAGAAGAGCGTAAAGCATATCGAGTTTATGCTAGGACCGATGCGATCAAGGAGAGGCTCGAAGGGCTTCTTGGGAGAATTTGAAATGTCCGAACATGCTGACGCCGTCGCAAGGACCGTTTGGCTCAACAACGGAACTCTCACCGGTAAGACCCGCTTACAAAAGACCGTGTACTTTTTCGAGGAGTTCCGGTGTGGATTTGGATTTGACTTCGAGTACTACCATTATGGCCCATATAGCGAAGACCTCAGTGATGCCGCGGATGATGCCATCCTGATGGGTAGCCTTTCGGCGACCCCTCATCAAGGCTCCTATGGAGTCAATTACGTGGTTTTCGAAACCAAATGTGCATTTCAGCCTGACGATAAGGACGTGCGTAGAAAGGAGATACTTTCTACATTGAGGAAGTATGATGCAATAGTTGTTGAACTTGCGGCCACCGCTGATTTTTTGGAAAAAAATGGTTACGAGGCCGACCCATGGGCCGAAACTCAGTTTAGGAAGGCCAGCAAAGCCGTTAGTGAAAGAGTTGCTCATGCAAAGGAGTTGCTCGCGTCGCTCCGCAGCCTTCAGCCGGTTATTCCTACAGTGTAGTGTGTTGAGACCCACTTAGCTGTGGTGTGTTTTGCATGCGTCCTTTGGCCGGAGAGCGCCTGCGATTTGTTGCGTTCTTTCGGCGCCTGTTGCCATGACTGGCCGTTCACTCTCCCTCGCAGCGGATCATCGCCAAGGGGCTCGCCTTGCCCTCGTCGACTGGCTCGAACACGCCCGTCTCGCCGTCGCGCACCAGCAACCGGCCGGTGGCGACGCCGAAATAGGCGCCGTGCAGCTGCAACTTGCCGCGCTCGACCAGGACCGAGATGCACGGGAAGGTCATCAGGTTTCTGAGGCTCAGTTCGACCGAGGCCAGTTCGAGCCGGCGCCGGTAGTCGGTCATCGCATAGTTGGACTTCGGCCCGAGCGTTGCCGCAGCCGGACTGATCTGCTCCATCCAGTGGCCGATGAAGTCGCCGGGCGACAGCGGCGCGGACTCGTCGGCGAATGCGCCAATGCCGCCGCAGAGCGCGTGGCCGAGCACGACGATGTGCTTCACCCTGAGCGCCTGCACGGCGAATTCCAGCGCCGCCGAGGTGCCGTGCTGGAAGGCGTGGTCGTTCTCGTAGGCCGGGACGATGTTGGCGACGTTGCGCACCACCAGGAGTTCGCCCGGCAACGCATCGAAGATGACCTCCGGCGACACACGGGAATCGACGCAGCCGATGACCAGGATCTCCGGGCTCTGGCCCTTCTGGGCCAGGGTCTCGTAGCGCTGACGTTCGGCTGAAAAACGCCCATCGAGAAAGGCGTGATAGCCGGCCTTCAACCGTTGGGGAAACATGCGGCGGATGACCTCCTGGCGTTCACGGGACCGGATAGAGGCGGGCAGGGGCGCATCCGGCTTCCTGGCCTGCGGATCGAGCGGGTCGGATCGGCGCCGAGGCGCAAAATGCGGCTTGTCTCCGGCTTGCGCGCTCGGCTATGAACCAATCAGGCCAGAGCTGCACGACCGTCTTTCGTCGACTGTCCGGCTGCCCGAAAACGGGGAATGCCATCTGCTGTCCGCCCCAACATGGGGCGATTCGTCTCGAGAGCAAGGGTGAGATCATGTCGCAATTTGCCACCG
Organism: Ancalomicrobiaceae bacterium; assembly: GCA_031291595.1. Classification (GTDB taxonomy): domain Bacteria; phylum Pseudomonadota; class Alphaproteobacteria; order Rhizobiales; family Ancalomicrobiaceae; genus CAIYYN01. Next base: position 4,650 of record JARLIU010000123.1, read on the forward strand.
CGCGCCGGACCATGGTCGACAATCAGCTGCGCACCACCGACGTGACCGATCCTCGCCTGCTTGCCGCCTTCGGTTCGCTGCCGCGCGAGGCCTTCGTGCCGGAAGCGGCCAAGTCCTTTGCCTATATCGACCAGGCGCATCGTCTCAGCGCCACGCCGCCGGCCGGCCGCTGGCTGATGGCGCCGTCGCCTGCCGCCAAGCTGATCCAACTCGCCGACATCGCTGCAAGCGACAAGGTGCTGGTGGTCGGCGCCGGGACCGGCTATTCGGTGGCCGTCATCGCCCATCTGGCGGCCTCGGTCGTCGGGCTGGAGGAAGAGCCGGCGTTGGCCGAGGCCGCGAGCGGCGCGATCGCCAGCCTGTCGCTTGCCAATGCCTCGATCGTCGTCGGGCCGCTGGCGGCGGGTCTTGCCGCGGCCGCGCCGTTCGACGTCATCGTCATCGAGGGGGCGATCGAAGTGCTGCCCGAGACGTTCGCCGGCCAACTCGCCGAGGGCGGCCGGCTTGTCACGATCGGGGGGACGGGACCGGCGATGCAGGCCAAGGCTTACGTGAAGGCGGGCGGTCTGACCGGCCGCAATGCGTTCAGTGCCAGTGCGAAGGTGCTGCCGGGGTTCGTCAAGGCGCGCGAATTCGTCTTCTGAGGCCGGTTTGCCGGCGGGACGGCCGCGGCCTGGTGGGGCAGGGCCGGTCGACGCGGGCGCGGCGCTAGGGGTGAGCGGACAGCCTCGCGCGCCGAAACCAGCCGGATTGGCAGCGAATCCAGCGCCGCTGTTGCCCTGAGGCCGCATCATCTGCTAATTCGGTGTTAAGAAATGGGCCGCCGATGGCACATTGCGGCTGCTTCGCTATATGATTGACCGAGTGGTCAATGTGCGGGGCTGCACCGGCGGGGTCGTTCGTACGATCGCCGCTCCTTGACCGACGGTCCGAGCCATCCTTCGTAGGAGTGCCGTTGTGCGTTCAAGTCTGCTCTTGGCGTCTTCCCTAGTCGCCTTCCTCGCCCTGCCCACAGCGACCGCCTCGGCCCAGTCGCTGACGGACGCATTGGCGCTCGCCTATTCCAACAGCCCCGATCTCAACGCGGCACGTGCCACCGGCCGCGCCACCGACGAAAATGTCGGCATCGCCAAAGGCTTGTTGCGGCCCAAGGTGTCCGGTGTCGGCACCTACGCCATCCAAAATCAGTCCGCGACGCTCGGGGTTGATGCGAACGGTACCAACAACGCGCGGCCGTCCGCGCTCGTTACCCGCAACGACATCACCCATCCGGCCACCGTCGGCATCCAGCTGACGCAGCCGCTGTTCACCGGCTTTCAGGCAACGGCCAAACTGAAGGCGGCCGAATCCGGGGTGCTGGCGCAGCAGGAACTGATCCGCGATACCGAGCAGACGGTGCTGGTCGAGGCCGCCACCGCCTATATGGACGTGGTGATGAACACCGCCATCGTGGCGCTCGACAATGAGAATCTGCAGTTCCTCAACGAGCAGGTCAGGGCCGCCACCGACCGGCTGCAGGTCGGCGAGGGTACCAAGACCGACCTGTCGCAGGCGCAAGCGAGCTATCAGGCCGCGGTCGCGACGCTGACCCAGGCGCGGGCGACGCTGGCTGCCGCCAAGGCCACCTTCGTGCAGTTCGTCGGTGTCGAACCGAAGAAGCTGTCGTCGGCGCTGCCGTTCGAGCGGCTGGTGCCGCCGGCGATCACCGCCGCGGTCGACATCTCGCAACGCGAGCATCCGGCGCTCCGGGCCGCCATCTACAATATCGACGTCGCCCAGGCCAACGTCACCTACGCCGAAGGGGCGCTGCTGCCACAGGTCAACCTGCAGGGCTCGGTCACCCATGCCTGGGAGCCGAGCGGCTACCTGCGGAGCGATCAGGCGCAGATCGGCATCAACGTCTCGGTGCCGCTCTACCAGGGTGGTGGCGAATATGCCGCCGTGCGTCAGGCCAAGGAGCAGCTCGGCACCGCGCGCATCCAGGTCGACATCGCACGCGAGCGCATGCGCCAGATCGTGGCGGCCGAATGGGCCTTCTACGTCTCCTCGAGTACGACGATCGCCGCCGCGCAGGCGCAGATCGCCGCCGACCAACTGGCATTGCAGGGTACGATCGAGCAACGCAACGTCGGCGAGCGCACCACGCTCGACGTGTTGAACGCCCAGAGCGTGTTGTTCCAGGCGCGAATCAGTCTCGCCCAGGCCGAACGCCAGAAGGCCGTGGCGCTGTTCACGCTGCTGCAGGCGATCGGCCGTTTCGACGTCGACCACCTGCGTCTTGCCGCCACTCGCTATGATCCGAAGCAGCACTATCAGGCGGTGAAGGATCAGTGGTTCGGGCTGAGGACGCCGGACGGACGCTGAGCGCCGGGACGCTTGAGCATCTCCTGATCGGGCGGCCTCTCGGCCGATCGAACGGGAGAAGCATCGGGGCAAACGGCCGAGCATGGCCTCATCGCCCGGATCTCGTCGGTCCGAGCGACAAGGGCGGATGCTTGAGCGGGATGTGGTCGGATGGAACGCCCGAGGCGATCCATCGAGGGTCAAATTGCCGCCTCATCAAACGCGGACGCGCCGGTTTGACCGTCGAATGCGTCGATGCGACGGTATCGTGGTCGCGGTCGCCGGTTGCTCGCACGGTTGCCTCAGGCCAGTCGTCGACCGGCGCGGCGGCGCCGTTTTTTGCCGCGATCCGGTGCTTGTATCGGCTGGGATGCGACGATCGCCGGCTGCTGGAAAACGGCCGGACAGCTGCCGATAGCTGACTCCAAAGTCGAATTCTGTTGACGGGCTCGGGCCGCCATCTAGTTGCCGACACCGAATCGTCGCATTGTTCGGTGCATGCAGGGCTCGGCTGCCGACGCCGTGCGAATCGGACAGTCGCATCGCTCGCGACCGCAATGCCCGGAGCAGCCAATCGGTTGCCTCCTGGGGCCGTCAGATGCGGGGCGGTCGCGCCCGGCGAATGATCGATCGGACCTGCCGGCGGTTCGGTGTCGCCAGCGCAGGTGTTGCGCGGCGGATGTGCGTTTCGGGTCGTTCAGTTTGGGTGGGGGACGCAGAATGGCAAAGGCGCAGGCGCAGGAACCCTCGATGGAGGAGATCCTCGCATCCATTCGACGGATCATCGCCGACGAAGACACCGCCCCTCCGGTAAAGCCCGCCGCCGTTCCGGCCCCGGTTCCGACCGCGCCGTCGATGACGGTGTCGGAAGACGAACTCGACAAGCTGTTCGACAATGCCGCTGGCGGTGAGCCGGAGGAGGAAGACATTCTCGATCTCGCCGAAACCGACAAGGCGGACGAGCCAGATCTGATGTTGGCGCAGGACGATATCGACGATCTCGACTTCGAGCCGATCGCCAAGCCGGCGCCGGAGCCAGAGGTGAGGCCGGAGGTGAAACCGGCCCCGGCCGCCTATGTCGCGCCGGAGCCTCTGCCATCGCCGCCGCCGCGTCGGCGCCCCGATCCGGAACCGGAGCCGGATTTCGAGCCGGTTGCCGACTATTCGACGGCGCGCCGCGATCCGCTGTTGAGCGAATCGACCGATTCGATGGTGTCCGCAGCCTTCGACAATCTGGCGATGACGCTGCTCAACAAGAATGCCCGCACCGTCGAGGATCTCATCCAGGACATGCTGCGGCCGATGCTGAAGGCCTGGCTCGACCAGAATCTGCCGGCGATCGTCGAGCGCCTGGTCCGGGCCGAGATCGAGCGCGTCGCGCGCGGGCGTTGAGCGACGAGGCCGTCGTCGGGCGGTGGCGATCGTCTGAACGGCATTTCGCGGAACACTCGCTGGCGCCGGTGGTCGTCGCCGGAACGACACGGCGCGAGATCCGGATGTCCGCGCCACCAACCGACCGCATCGGGCCGCCGCACGTTGCCGGCGTGCATGAGCGATGCGAGGACACGCGGATCGTATGCGCGGACGGTTGACTTGACGCCATCGCTGGGTTCTATCGGGCGCTCGCGCCTCGGTCCCGAGGGGGCGGCGTCTTGCGTCGGCGCATGCGGCGTTCGTCGTTTCCCCGAAATATCTGGATCAGGCCTGTCTCCGGCGCTTGGCCAGCGCCGGGGCGCGACCGCCATTCGGGTTGCGGGAGATCGGCCGAGCGGATTGGACTGAAGCCATGACGGATGTGACGGCGACGATCGAACGGACCACGGTCCTCGACAAGACCTACGATGCGGCCACGATCGAGCCGCGCATCACCGCGACGTGGGACGAGGCCAAGGCGTTTGCCGCCGGCCGCGGAGCCATTCCCGGCGAGCCGAGCTTCACCATCGTCATTCCGCCGCCCAATGTCACCGGCTCCTTGCACATGGGGCATGCGCTCAACAACACGCTGCAGGACATTCTGATCCGCTTCGAGCGCATGCGCGGCAAGGATGTGCTTTGGCAGCCGGGCATGGACCATGCCGGCATCGCCACGCAGATGGTGGTCGAGCGCCAGTTGATGGAGACGCAGCAGCCGGACCGCCGCGAGCTTGGCCGGGAGGAATTCGTCCGCCGCGTCTGGGAGTGGAAGGAACAGTCGGGCGGCACCATCGCCAATCAGTTGAAGCGGCTCGGTGCCTCGTGCGACTGGTCGCGCGAACGCTTCACCATGGACGAGGGCCTGTCGCGCGCGGTCTTGAAGGTGTTCGTCGAACTCCACCGCAAGGGCCTGATCTATCGCGACAAGCGGCTGGTCAACTGGGACCCGAAGTTCCTGACCGCCATTTCAGATCTTGAAGTGGTGCCGACCGAGGTCAACGGCCACCTGTGGTACTTCCGCTATCCGATCGAGGGCGAGCTCGACCGTTTCATCACCGTCGCCACCACCCGACCGGAGACGATGCTCGGCGACACCGCCGTCGCCGTGCATCCGGAGGATGAGCGTTATGCCGACCTGATCGGCCGCCAGGTCGTGCTGCCGCTGGTCGGCCGCCACATTCCGATCGTCGCCGACGAGTACGCCGATCCCGAAAAGGGGGCCGGCGCGGTGAAGATCACCCCGGCACATGACTTCAACGACTTCGAGGTGGGCAAGCGGCACGAGCTGCCGATGATCTCGGTGCTCGACGTCGAAGCGGCGATCAAACTCTCCGGCAATGCCGAGTTCTGGCGCGATGTCGGCCACGGTTCGGATCTCTATTCGGCCGGCGAGGAGCCGCTGCCGATCGTGTTGACCCATGACGAACTCGTCGCGGCGCTCGACGGCCTCGATCGGTTCGAGGCGCGAAAAGTGGTCGTCGACCTGATGCAGGCGCGCGGACTGTTGGAAAAGATCGAGCCGAACCGGCACGCCGTGCCGCACGGCGACCGGTCCGGTGTCGTCATCGAGCCGTTCCTGACCGACCAGTGGTACGTCGATGCCAAGACGCTGGCGCAGCCGGCCATTGCCGCCGTGCGCCAAGGCCGCACCGCGTTCGTGCCGAAGTCTTGGGAGAATACCTACTTCCAGTGGATGGAAAACATCCAGCCGTGGTGCATCTCGCGGCAATTGTGGTGGGGCCACCAGATCCCGGCCTGGTACGGGCCGGACGGCTACGTCTTCGTCGCCTACACCGAGAAGGAGGCCTATGACGAGGCCATCCGGCACTATCTGACCACCGGCTATCTGAATTTCGCCAAGGCCTCGGATCTGAGGGCCGAGGGACCGGCATCGGGCTTCCTGAAGCGCGACGAGGACGTGCTCGACACCTGGTTCTCCTCGGCGCTGTGGCCGTTCTCGACGCTGGGCTGGCCGGACAAGACGCCGGAACTCGCCCGCTACTATCCGACCTCGGTGCTGGTCACCGGCTTCGACATCATCTTCTTCTGGGTCGCCCGGATGATGATGTCCGGCATCGAGTTCATGAAGACCGAGCCCTTCCACACGGTCTACATCCACGCCCTCGTCCGCGACGAGAAGGGCGCCAAGATGTCGAAGTCGAAGGGCAACGTCATCGATCCGCTGAACCTGATCGACAAGTACGGCGCCGACGCCCTGCGCTTCACGCTCGCAGCCATGGCGGCGCAGGGGCGCGACATCAAGCTGGCGATTGCCCGCGTCGAGGGCTACGGCAAATTCGCCACCAAACTATGGAATGCCGCCCGCTTCGCGGAATTGAACGGCTGCCTGCTCAAGCCCGATTTCGCCCCCGATTCGGTGACCGAGACGCTCAACCGTTGGATCGTCGTCGAGACAGCGCGCGCCGTCGCCGAGACGACCGCGGCGATCGAGGCCTACCGCTTCAACGACGCCGCCAACGCCGTCTATCGCTTCGTCTGGAACACGTTCTGCGACTGGTACCTGGAACTGGCCAAGCCGGTGCTGCAGGGCGAGGTTGAGGAGGCGAAGGGCGAGACGCGCGCCACCTGCGCCTGGGCGATCGATCAGATCCTCAAAATCCTGCATCCGTTCATGCCGTTCCTCACCGAAGAACTGTGGGCGAAGACGGCCGAGTCGGCAGGCATCGCGCGCGACGATCTCTTGGTGCTGTCGCGTTGGCCGAACATCGATATCAGGCCGGACGGCGCGGCCGATGAGGTCAACTGGCTGGTCGATCTCATTTCGGAGATCCGCTCGGTCAGAGCCGAGATGAACGTGCCGGCGGCGGCGCAAGTGCCCCTGGTGCTGGTCGGGGCGGGGCAGGTGACCAAGGTGCGGCTCGTCGCCAACGAGGCGGCGCTGAAGCGGCTCGCCCGCATCTCCGACGTGACACTGTCCGACAACACCCCGGCTGCCTCGGCACAGATCATCGCCGGCGAAGCGACCGCCTGTCTGCCGCTCGAAGGCATCATCGACTTTGCCGCCGAGCGCAAACGCCTGACCAACGATCAGGCCAAGCTCGGCGACGAGATCGCCAAGATCGACGTGAAGCTCAACAATCCGCAGTTCCTGGCGAAAGCCAAGGAAGAGGCGATCGAAGAGCAGCGCGACCGGCACGAAGCCGCCACCCAGCGCCTCGCCAAGGTCAAGGAAGCGCTCCGGCGGCTGATGTAGACCGGGAGCAGGCGATGCGCTGGGCCGGGCGAGTCCTGATCGGATGTGTCCTGGCGATAGCGCTCGCGGTTGCGGCCGGCCAGCGTTGGGGCGATCCGTCGCTGGCGCCGCGGCCGGGCGAGGCGACCGTTACCCTGACGGTCATCGACTACGGCTATCACGCCGGGCTGTTTGTCGACCGCGCCATGGTCGAGGCGGCGGCACTCGATGCCCACGCCGAAAAGCTCACGGCGGTCGCCCAGCGCTTCGCCGCTTATTCGACCATCGAATTCGGCTGGGGCGACGAGGCGTTCTATCGCTCCGTGCCGACCTTATGGGATTTGCCGATCCTGTTGGGGCTGAAGGCCGTGCTCGGCCTCAACGAGGGCACGGTCGTCAATGTCGTCGGCTACGAGAGGCCGGTCGACGACCGCCTGCCACCCGGAACTTCGGTGCGGGTGACGGTCTCGGAGGCTGGCTTTCGTCGGATGATCCCGCTGATCGAAGCGACGTTCGCCGGCGATCATTCGCCCGTCGAATTGGGGCCAGGGCTGTATGGGCCGAGCCTGTTTTACCGCGCCACCGGTCGTTACAGCGCGCTCAATGTCTGCAATCATTGGACTGCGCGGCTCGTCAATGCGGCCGGCCGGCCGATCAATCTGACGCTTGCCACCTGGTCGCGGCTGCTGGTCCTACAGCTTTAGTCGGGTGGCGGCGGACAGGCCGACCGTCCTCGTTGCCATTGGTGCGAACCTGACTAAGCTCTTGGCGGCGCAGGATCGTTTTGCGCCATCACGGAGTGTTTCATGCATCGTCGCCAGTTTTTCATTGCCGCCGCGCTGATCCCGTTTGCCGCGCACAGCAGCCTCGCTGCCGGGCCGATGGTGGCGCCGGTCGATATCGTCACATATTTCTATGCTTTCTCCGCCGGCAAGAA
>JARLIU010000124.1 GCA_031291595.1 Ancalomicrobiaceae bacterium
GCGACGCCGCGGCTGGCCGAATTCGTCACGGTGATTCTCGCCGATCATGCGCTCTTGATCGCCCTGGCATTTGCCGTGGGCATCCGGCCGTGGCGCCGCGGCAACGGGCCGAGGCCGGCGGTGCCGCAAGAGGCCCCCATCCCGTCGCGCGAGCGGGCCCGGGCGGCGGCGTTCCTGGTGCTGATGGCGCTGGGGCCGTTCCTCCTGACGGCGTTCGGCGGGGTGTTCGGACTGGTCCGGGCGAAATGGTTCGTGCCGATGTTCAACCTTTCCGGCTTGCTGGTCGTATTCGCCTGGGGGCACGAGCCGGATGCGGCGCGGCTGAGGAAGCTCGTCGCCGGCGCGCTCGCCGTCGCCGTGTCGACGGCGGCGTTGGGCGGGCTGGAGGCGGTGGCATCGCGCGGGCTCGGCTTCCCGCCGACCCGCATCGACTGGCCGCAGGCGGCGATCGCCGACGTGCTGTTCGATACGTGGGATGCGGCCACCGACCACAAGCCGCTGAAAGTCGTCAGCGGCGACAAATGGATCGCCGGCCTCGTCGGCATCAGCGCGACGGACGACCCGTCGATCCTGACCGATCTGTGGCTCGACGCTTCGCCCTGGATCACGCCGGAGCGGGTGGCGCGCGACGGCATGCTGGTGATGTGCCATTTGCCGACCAGCCCCATCGCGTCCGCCTGCAAGGCGGTCATGGCGCGGTTTCCGGGTGGCCAGCGCAGTTTCCGCTATTCGGACAATCCGGCCGCCAAGCCGATCGTCATCGACTACGCCATCGTGCCGCCGGGAACGCCGGTCGCAGACGTCCGGGCGGTGTTGCAGTGAGGGACGGACGCAGCGGGTTGGCTCCGTGACGGTGTTCTCGCTGCGTCGTGACGCTATTCAAGCAGCGCCGTCATTGCGAGCCGAGGCGAAGCAATTCAGAGTCCTTGTCCGTCTTTCTGGATTGCTTTGCCTTCGGCTCGCAATGACGGAAACAAATAGTAAAGGGCAGGCTTTGTGCCCGCCCTTAGAACTACTCGTCAATCTCTAACAGCTTTCCGTTCAGTTCTTCGCCTTGTCAACCAGCTTGTTCTTGGCGATCCACGGCATCATGCCGCGCAGTTTCACCCCGACCTCTTCGATCTGATGCGCGTCGTTCATGCGGCGGATGCCCTTGAAGCGGGCGGCGCCGGCCTTGTACTCCTGCATCCATTCCGAGGTGAACTTGCCGGTCTGGATGTCCTTGAGCACCCGCTTCATCTCGGCCTTGGTTTCCGGCGTGATGATGCGCGGGCCGGAGACGTATTCGCCCCACTCGGCGGTATTGGAGATCGAATAGTTCATGTTGGCGATGCCGCCCTCGTAGATCAGGTCGACGATCAGCTTCACCTCGTGTAGGCACTCGAAATAGGCCATTTCCGGGGCGTAGCCGGCCTCGACCAGCGTCTCGAAACCGCTGCGGATGAGTTCGACCAGGCCGCCGCACAACACCACCTGCTCGCCGAACAGGTCGGTTTCGCACTCTTCCTTGAACGTCGTCTCGATGATGCCGGAGCGGCCGCCGCCGATGCCCGAGGCATAGGAGAGTGCGAGGTCGAGGGCGTTGCCCGAGGCGTCCTGATTGACGGCGACGAGGCAGGGAACGCCGCCGCCCTTCTGGTATTCACCGCGCACCGTGTGGCCGGGGCCCTTCGGCGCGATCATGACGACGTCGACCGACGACTTCGGCTCGAACAGGTTGAAGTGGACGTTGAGGCCGTGGGCGAAGGCGATGGCGGCGCCGTCGCGGATGTTGCCGGCGATGTGGTCGCGATAGATGTCGGCCTGCAGTTCGTCCGGCGCGCACATCATGATCAGATCGGCCCATTTGGCGGCATCGGCCACGGAGAGGACCTGGAGGCCGTCGGCCTCGACCTTCTTGGCGGTGGCCGAACCGGGCTTCAGCGCGATGGCGACATCCTTGGCGCCGGAATCCTTCAGGTTCAGCGCATGGGCGCGGCCCTGGCTGCCATAGCCGACGATGGCGACCTTGCGAGACTTGATCAGGTTCAGATCGGCATCGGAATCGTAATAGACGCGCATGTCGTTTCCTTCCTTGGGTGGGTTGGCCTTGGGGGCCGGGTCAAGAGCCGGTTTGGCCGGCGGTTTGCAACGGGATGCCGTAAAGCGTCAGGAACTGGCTGGCGGCGCCGGCGGCATCGCGACGGATGGTCGCCTCGTCGAGCCCGAGCGCCTCGCCGAGCAGCAGCCGGATCTGCACGTCACGGGCAACGAGGCCGAAGAAGCTGCGGAACGCCGCCTCGGTATCATCATAGCTGAGCAGTCCGGCGGCGCGACCAGCCTCGAGCACCGGCTTCAGCCGGCGGCCCATGGCGAAGCGGCCGTGTTCGAGCACGATGGCGCCGAGGGCGGGTGCGGCGGCCGCCTGGCCGATGGCGACGCGGTTGAGCGCGATCGACGTCTGCGACGAGATGACCGTCAGCCAGTTGGCGGCGTATTCCTCCAGGCGCTCGGACAGGGCGGCGAGGTCGAGGTCCGGACCGTCGAGAGGGGCGACGCGGACGCGGGCGGCCTGCCACTGCACGGTGGCGATCAGCAGCCCGTCGCGATCGCCGAACCACTTGTACAGCGTCTCCTTGGAACAGGAGGCGCGGCGGGCGACCGCCGTCATGGTCAGGCGGTCGCCTTGCTCGACGAGCAGGCCGAGGACGACTTCAAGCACCGCGCGCTGGCGCTCGCTCCAGCCCGGTTCGTCGGTGGTAGGCGTCTCATGCATATCCTGTGTCACGCTCGATCGGATTGGACGGCAGCCGCACTGGCGGGGTTGGCGATCGGCCCGGCGTCATCCGGCGGCTGGCTGCGCCGGGGCAGGTCCGACTGCCGCGAGCCGCGCCCGCCGTTGCATGCAGACGCCGCATCTCACCCGCTGGTGTGTACCGTACGGTACGGTACTAGCGCAGGACGGCGGAGCCGTCAAGAGGGGATCGGAGGGAGCGGATTGGTGATCGACAGCCCGCCAAAAATCCGATCGGCCGGATGGGGCTACCATGCCGGCCGATCGGGACAAGTCGAGGAGCAGGAGGTTCGGCGGGGCGCGCGAAGGCCGCCGGATCGTTCAGGCGACGCCGTAGCGCGCGGCCGGCTTGGCGCGCGACAGGTTGGGGCCGAGCGCCAGGCGCGCCGCGGTCAGGACTTGCCAGTCCGCGGTATCGGGCAGCGAGGGAACGGTGATCGTCTCGCCCTGGTCGAGGCCGGCGAGCGCGGCATCGACGAGGTCGCCGACGTCCATGACGCGGTCCGGCGGGAAGCGGTCGAACGATGATCCGGCGCGATCGAAGATCTCGGTGCGGGTGAGGCCCGGCAACACCGCCTGGACGCGCACGCCGTGCGGAGCCGCCTCGACGTTCAACGACTGGGTCAGGTTGAGGATGAACGCCTTGGTGGCGTTGTAGGTACCGTGGAACTGCTCCGGGATCAGCGCGACGACCGAGGCGATGTTGACGATGGTGCCTTTGCCGCGCTTGGCGAACACCTGGCTCGCGGCGACGGCGAGACGGTGTGCGGCGACGACGTTCAATTCGATCATGGTTTCCAGTTCATCGATGTCGGCCTCGATCAGCGGCGTCGGGCTGACCATGCCGGCGTTGTTGACGACAAGCGTGATCGCGGCATCGGCGCGGATGCGGTCTTCGACGCGGCGGACATCGCTTCGCTCGGTCAAATCGGCGGTCAGCACCTCGACGGCGACGCCGGCTTCGGCCGTCAACCGCGCGGCGAGCGCTTCAAGCCGCTGGCGGTCGCGGGCGACCAGAACAAGATCGTAGCCGCGCTTGGCGAGGCGATCGGCATAGGTGGCGCCGATGCCGGAGGAGGCACCGGTGACGAGGGCAGTTCCGAGGCTTGCCATAGTGTGATCCTTCCGTAGTAATTTGTGGTATATGCCACTATCTAAGTCCGGGAAGGCGATCCGCAAGAGGGGCGCGAGAGGGGCGGCGGAATTCGCGATTGAGTGCGAGGGCGCGAGCGGATGCCGGGCGCGAGCCTGACACGGTCGGGCGAGTTGGTCCCGAGCTCGGGGTGCTGGAGGAACCGGGCCCGCGCGCCGGCACCGAGGTGGCACAGTTCCGAAGTCGACGAGATGGGGAAGCCATGGCAGACGAGATGAACGGTGTGTGGGAGACGTGCTCCAGCGCCTCGGTCAAGCGGGCGTCGCGGCGGCTCGGCCAACTGTATGAGGATGTGCTGAAGCCGACCGGGCTGCGCGGCACGCAATTCACGCTGCTGGCGCAGATCGGCATGGCGGAGGCACCGAGCCTCAGGCAGCTGGCCGCTGCGCTGGTGATGGACCTGTCGGCGCTCGGGCATACGCTGAAGCCACTGACCCGCGACGGGCTCGTCAGCCTCGTCGCCGATGCAAGCGACAAGCGGGTGAAGCGGGTCATCTTGACGCCTGACGGCAGGGCGCGCTTGGCCGAGGCGCAGCGCCATTGGGCCGTGGCGCAGCGCCGGTTCGAGCAGGTGCTCGGTCCGGACGAGGCGAAGGCGCTGCGCCAAGTGCTGGCAGAGGTGTCGAGCCCCGATTTTGCCGCCCGGTTCGCGGCGGCGGGCCGGGAAGGCGGGGAGCCGCCGGCGAAGTGATCCCGCTTGGCCGGCCGGCAGGGACACGGGCGAGCGTTGCCCGGCTACGTAGCCGCCGCCGGGCAGGATGCGGTCATGCCATCTTGGCGAAATAACCGACGAGCCAGTCGCGCCAGCCATCGATCATGGTGGCGAAGCCGGCGGCGTAATCGCGGTTGGCGGTATTGCCGGCCTCGCTCAGCCCGGTGAGCACGTAGTGTGCCTCGATGCGGCAGGCATCGGCGCCGGCGGGCCGCCAGCTGACCGTCAGTTCCACCACCCGCAGCCCCGGCGTGACGCGGAGATAGGCGACCCGCCCGTTCTCCGGCTCATGCGCCGTCATGGTCCAGACGGTGACAATACCGTCCAGTTCGGCCGTGAACACCATGCCACGCTCGGTTGCGCCCGAGGGCGGATAGACGAAGGTTGGTGTCCAGGCCGGGATCCAGGCGAGTTCGCCCTTGGCGGTGAACAGATCGGCGCAGTTGGCGGCGGGGCAGGGCAGATCGAAGCCGTGCGAGACCGATAGACGTTCGGATTGGAACATGCGTGTTCTCCTCGGATGCGAATGGGAGACACGTCATGGGCAGGCGGCGGCCTCACGCTCCCGGCTTGTCGCGCATCCGATGGCTGGCAGAGGCGTCGAGATCGAGGCCGTAGATGGCCTTCAATCGGGCGATCGTCTCCAACGCCTCGGGTCCGAACGGCGCCTTGCCTTCGAAGGCGTGCAGCACAATGCCCTCGACGAGGTCGCCGAGGGTGATGTCCTTCAATTCGGCGAACGCCTTCAACACTTTGATCAGGCGCTTTTCGAGGCGGATGCCGGTCTGGATGCGCTCCACCGCAATCGGTGACGGCTCGGGCATGGCGGGCTCGCTATCTCACATGATACGC
>JARLIU010000125.1 GCA_031291595.1 Ancalomicrobiaceae bacterium
CTACTTTGACAACCACAACAAGCTGAAGAAGGACCACATCGACCTCTCAACCGCCTCCTGCAAGACGAACATCCAGTCCCCGCACCCCAAGGTGCTGAACGTTGCCATCGGCATCGACCACGGCTTCATGACGACGATCCATTCCTACACCGGTGACCAGCCGACGCTCGACACCTTCCACAAGGATCTCTATCGCGCCCGTGCCGCCGCCCTGTCGATGATCCCGACCTCGACCGGCGCCGCCAAGGCCGTCGGCCTGGTGCTGCCGGAACTGAAGGGCCGGCTCGACGGCGTCGCCATCCGCGTGCCGACCCCCAACGTCTCGGTGGTCGATCTGGTGTTCGTCGCCAAGAAGGCGACCACCAAGGACGAGGTCAACGCCGCCATCAAGGCCGCTGCCACCGAGGGGCCGCTGAAGGGCATCCTCGGCTACACCGACCTGCCGAACGTCTCCTCCGACTTCAACCACGACAGCCACTCCTCCATCTTCCACATGGACCAGACCAAGATCGTCGACGGCACCATGGTGCGCGTCCTCTCCTGGTACGACAACGAGTGGGGCTTCTCCAACCGCATGGGCGACACTGCCGTCGCCATGGGCAAGCTGATCTGAACGGGCTCGATTGAATGAGCGAACGTGTCGCTCGCATCCCCTAAGGGCGAATAGACCTCGGACTTGACCTCAAGACTTGAAGGCCAAAGCCAACTGATCACGGTGCCGCGTCTATGGCGGCACCGATTTCGCCTTGATCGAAGATGCGGGCGGCAAGTCGCGCACGACAGGTGAGCGAAAGCCGGTCGGGAATGGATGGAGTTGGCAATTCGACCTGCAACCACTCCTGACCCTTTGCCTGCACGAATTGCCGCCATCTGCAGCAATTCGCCCGGGCGGTTCTGGACGGAGCTAAGCCTGGCGACTGCGGCACCGAGATCCTATGATGGGCGATGCCGCCAAGTTTCCTGGCGAGCGACGCATCCCGAGCCCTGCCGGCTCAGGCGGCGCCCCGGAGGATCCGATGCTCAACCCGCGCGTTGACGCTCTGGAACAAAAGCGCGATCAGAGTCTCGGCGCGCTCCACCGTCTGGAGCTTGCCGTCCGCGACATCGCATCCGAGCTCAATAACCAGCGCAAGCATACCCATGACATCGCGCTGAAGGCGGCGACCATCGACGGCCGGCCGCGCAACATTCCGACGTGGTTTCAGCTCTACGCAGCGTTGATCACCACATGGGCCGCTGGCGCGGCCATCGTATTCACCCTCACTAGGCTCGTGAAACCATGACCGCTTTCAAGACCCTCGACGATGCCGCCGTTGCCGGCAAGCGCGTGCTGACTCGCGTCGATCTGAATGTTCCCTTCGACAACGGCGTCGTCACCGACGACACCCGTATCCAGGCCGTGCTGCCGACGATCAAGGAGATCTCGGACAAGGGCGGCAAGGTGATCCTGCTCGCCCACTTTGGTCGCCCGAAAGACGGGCCGGAAGCCAAATACTCGCTGAAGCAGCTTGTCGGCGCCGTCGCCGAACGTCTCGGCCGTCCGGTGGCCTTCGCCGACGATTGCATCGGCCCGACCGCCGCCGCGGCAATAGCGGCGCTGAAGAACGGCGACGTGCTGCTGTTGGAAAACACCCGCTTTCATAAGGGCGAGGAAAAGAACGCAGCCGATTTCGTGGCCGAACTGGCCAAGCTCGGCGACATCTTCGTCAACGACGCCTTCGCCACCGCCCACCGGGCGCACGCCTCGACCGAAGGCCTCGCCCATCATCTGCCGGCCTTCGCCGGCCGCTGCATGCAGCGCGAGATCGAGGCGCTCGAAGCAGCGCTTGGGGCCCCGCGGCGCCCGGTCGTCGCCGTCGTCGGCGGCGCCAAGGTCTCCTCCAAGATCGATCTTCTGGAAAACCTGGTCTCCAAGGTCGACGTCCTCGTCATCGGCGGCGGCATGGCCAACACCTTCCTCGCCGCCAAGGGCGTCGCCGTCGGCAAGTCGCTGTGCGAGCATGATCTTGCCCCGACCGCGCTGCGCATCCTGAAGAAGGCCGCCGACGTCGGCTGCGAGATCGTGCTGCCGATCGACGTCGTCGTCGCCAAGGAGTTCAAGGCCGGCGCCGCCAGCGTCACCGTGCCGGTCAATCAGGTCGCCGAGGACGGCATGATCCTCGACGCCGGCCCGGCTTCGGTCGCGGCCATCGCCGTCAAGCTCGACAAGGCGCAGACGCTGGTGTGGAACGGCCCGCTCGGCGCCTTCGAGATCGCGCCGTTCGATGCCGCCACCGTGGCTGCCGCCCGCCACGCCGCCGGGCTGACCAAGGCCGGCAAGCTGTTGACGGTCGCCGGTGGCGGCGACACGGTCTCCGCGCTCAACCACGCCGGCGTCGCCGACGACTTCACCTACATTTCGACTGCCGGCGGCGCCTTCCTCGAGTGGATGGAAGGCAAGCCGCTGCCGGGAGTCGAAATTCTCCGCAAGTAACCGCCAAGACCGGGGCGGCGAAAAATGCGTGCGGCCTTCGCCGGGAATCCCGGGCTAACTCTTTGACGCGGATCGCATTCGCGAGTTTGGAGCCATAGGGGTCTGAACGCGTCGCGATCTGGCCGCCACAGCGGCGCCGAATTCTCCTGGTTATGACCGCAAGGGAAGCCGCCTTGCGGTCATTTCCCCGGAGGGCCTATCGTCTTCCTCCGCCATCCCCCCGCCCGCCGGCCGTCGACGCCGGCACGACGGGAGACTGGCCAACCTACTCGACAGGCGCGAGAGAGCGGCGTGTCGCGCCCCTGCCGGGCGCTGCCCACGTCCGCCGCGCCGTCCGACCGGAGCTGCCCCTTGACCCGCATCGTCCTCGTCAGCCCTGCCAAGATCGACCTCGCCCGCTTTCCTGCCGAGCTCGAACAGGCGCTTGCCGGCGGCGATATCGCCTCGGTGTTGCTGGCCCCGCAGGGCATCAGCGAGATGGCACTGCAGCGCATGGCCGAAGTGCTGACCCCGATCGCCCAGCGAGCCGGCGCCGCCATGCTCGTCGCTGACGACACCCGGGCGGCCGGCCGGTCGAAGGCCGATGGCGTGCATGTGACGCAGGGGGTCGAGGCTTTGCGCGACGCGGTTGCCGCCCTTCACCCGCAGCGAATCGTCGGTGCGGGCAATGTCACGAGCCGCCACGAAGCCATGGAAATGGCCGATGCCGGCGCCGACTATGTGTTTTTCGGCCTGCTCGATCTGGCGGATGGCATTGACGCCCATCCGAAATCGCTGGAATTCGCCGAATGGTGGGTGCCGCTGTTCGAACCGCCCTGCGTCGTCATGGCAGGATCGGACATCGCATCCCTCAGGCCGATCGCCAAACTCGAAGCCGACTTCGTGGCGCTGCGCGACGCGATCTGGAACGACCCGCGCGGCCCCAAACTGGCAGTCGAAGCCGCCGAGAGCCTGCTGGCCGAAGTCCGCCTCGGCGCCCGGCAGGAGAGCACATGATCGGGCTTTCCAATCCGCTTGCGCTGCTCGCCGCGAGTCTTGCCCTCGCCACGCCGGCGCTGGCCCAGCCGGCCGATCCCTTCCAGCTCGATGCACCCGATCCGTTCAAGCAGGATGCGCTGCCGCTGCCGCCGCGCGCCGCTCCGGCCGATCGCGGTCAGGAGACGCCGCCGGCCAGTGCGCCGGTCGCCGAACTCCCGGCCACCCAGGAGCCAGGGCAGCTGCCGGGCGAGGATCAGGTTTACGCCGTCTATCAGCGCGGCCTGTTCGTCGAAGCCTTCGCGCTGGCCACCGAACGCGCCGCGACCGGCGACGCGCAGGCGATGACGCTCGTCGGTCATCTCTACGAGGCCGGCCAGGGCGTTGCCGTCGATGCCGCCAAGGCTGCCATGTGGTACCAACTGGCCGCCAAACGCGGCGACCGCGAGGGGCAGGTGGCGCTCGGGCTGCTGTATCTTTCCGGCAACGGCGTGCCGCGGGACAAGCTGCGCGCCAAGATCTGGTTCGAAGCCGCCGCCAAACAGGACCAGCCGGTTGCGCTGTTCAACCTCGCCCAACTCTACAACGAAGGCGAGGTCGTGCGCCCGAACCTCGATGAGGCGCGCAAGCTGATGCGCCGGTCGGCCGAACTCGGCAATTCCGAGGCCGCCTATGCCTATGCGCTCATGCTCGACGATGCCGACGAGCCGAGCAACGAGGCCGATATCGCGCACTGGCTGGGAGTGGCGGCGGCAAGCGGCAATGTGCCGGCCGAGATCGAATATGCCATCCGTCTGGCCAACGGCCGTGGCACGCCCAAGGATCTGCCGCTGGCGGTGAAATACCTCACCCGCGCTGCCTGGGCCGGCAATCCGGTGGCGCAGAACCGTCTGGCCTATCTGTCGCTGACCGGCACCGGCCTGCCCTACGATCCGATCGAGGCCGCCAAATGGCACCTGATCGCCAAGGCCGGCGGCCATCCGGATCTCGATCTCGACGGGTTCCTGGCGACGCTCAAGCCGGACGAACTCAACGAGGCCAAGGAGCGCGCCGCCAGTTGGCCTGACCGGCCGGTCGATCCCCGGCCCGCCGGTTTCGCGCCGAAACCCGACGCAGCGCCGGCCGCGGCCCTGCACGGACCGCTCGACGAGCCGCGCCCGTTGCCCACCGCCGCCAAGGACGAGGCGGCGACAGAGACCGCTCCTCCCCTCTCCCCCCCTGCCGCGACGCCGGCCACATCGCCCGCCGCCCCTGCCGTGGTGCCAACCTCCCAGTCCTCGACACCCTGATCGTTCGGGCCGCGCCCGGTCGGATCGGGCAGCGGCGCACTTGAACCCGCCCCCAAATTCGTGTTGACCAGGGCGCCGCACTGGTCCATTCCGGCTGCCCTCCCCTGCGGTCCCGCATTGAAAGGTTTCCCGATGGCTCGCTCTGCCCTGTTGAATGTCATGGTCGATGCCGTGCGCAAGGCCGCACGTTCGC
>JARLIU010000126.1 GCA_031291595.1 Ancalomicrobiaceae bacterium
ACAAGCCGGTCGAGGCCGCAGCGCAGGCGCCGGCGGCCTTGCCCGCGGCGGCAGGCGGCGATGCCGGCAGCGGAACCGGTGAGACCGCGCCCGAGCCGCCGTCGCTGACGGATGCCGAGATCCTCCAGTTGATCGAGTTCGCCCGCATCGGCTATCGACGCGGCATCGAGCGGAAACTCGCCGAGATCGCGACCGGCCGCGGCAGCGACACGACGCTGGCGCTGCTGGCTGATCGCCTCGCCCGCTTCGACATGGCAGGGCTGATAGCGGCGCTCGAGGCTCTGGCCGCCCATGCCGAAGATGATGCCTCGGCGTCGGCGCGCCAACGCGTGATGGAGGCCGACGTCGATGCGTGAGCCGCCGAGCCGCGACACCATCCTGGTGGTCGACGACAGCCCCGAGACGCTCGGCTTTCTCACCGAGGCGCTGGAGGCAACCGGCGCCATGGTGCTGGTCGCCGTCTCCGGCCAAGAGGCGCTCGATATCGCCAGCCGCATCACCCCGGACGTCGTGCTGCTGGATGCGGTCATGCCCGGCATCGACGGCTTCGACACCTGCCGGCGGATGAAGGCGTCGACCGCCACCGCGCATGTGCCGATCATCTTCATGACCGGGCTGACCGAGACCGAGGACATCGTGCGCGGCCTGGCGGCCGGCGGCGTCGACTATGTGACGAAGCCGATCATCATCGATGAGCTTCTCGCCCGCATCCGCGTGCATCTGACCAACGCCAGGCGCGAACTCTCCGCCCGTCTCGCCCTCGACAGCGCCGGCCGCTATTTGATGGCGGTCGACCGGACCGGCCATATCCTGTGGGCGACGCCGCAGGCGGTGCGGCTGTTGCAGGAGGTGATGCCGGATGTTGGGGCAGGGCAGGCGCTGCCCGAGCCGGCGCGCTCGTCGGTCGCCGCCGGGCACCTGTCCGGCGCGATCGTCCTCGGCGAAGTCGGCAGCCGCCGTCTCGCCTTGTCGGCGCTTGGGCGTGCCGGCGACGACGAATTCCTGTTCCGGCTGATGAGCGACGATGTCGGCGGCGAGGAGGCCGTGCTGCGGCGGCGCTTCGCCGTGACCTCGCGCGAGGCGGAGGTGCTGGTGTGGATCGCGCGCGGAAAATCCAACAAGGACATCGGCGACATTCTGGGCATGAGTCCGCGCACGGTGAACAAGCACCTGGAGACCGTGTTCTCGAAACTGGGGGTGGAGAACCGCGCCTCCGCCGCCGTGCTGGCACTGAAGGCGATCAACGAGACGGCGGGGTGAGGCGCGGTCCCGGCCTTCGGCCGGGACGAAAAGCCCCGGTGGGGCTTTTCGAGCGCCGAACGCTTACGAAGCTTCAAGCGAGGCGCCGGGTCTGACAGCGGCAAAGCCGGGCCACCACCGGTGTCATCCCGGCGAAAGCCGGGATCCACTGGGATTGCAATAAGATAGGAGCAAGCATTGCGGCAATCGACCTGCCGTGGCGCTTCGTCTGCGACACCGGCATTGGATCCCGGCTTTCGCCGGCATGACAGCGTGGAATGAACGCCATCCTACGGTCGAACTGTCATTGCCGGCGCCCGCCCCCGCCGCGCCGGCCGTTTCGTCTCAAGCGGCGGTCACAGCTTGTAGGCGTCCTTGGCCAACCGATAGGTCAGGTCGTAGGCAAGTTCGAACGCCTCGTCCTCTTCCATGCGGTGCTCGGCGACGAGCCGGGCGAGGAAGGCGCAGTCGCAGCGCCGGGCGACGTCGTGCCGGGCCGGGATCGACAGGAAGGCGCGGGTGTCGTCGTTGAAGCCGACGGTATTGTAGAAACCGGCGGTTTCGGTGACCTGCTCGCGATAGCGCCGCATGCCCTCCGGGCTGTCGTGGAACCACCAGGCCGGGCCGAGTTTCAGCACCGGATAGTGGCCGGCGAGCGGCGCGAGTTCGCGCGAATAGGAGGTCTCGTCGAGCGTGAACAGGATGATGGTCAAGGCCTTCTCGTTGCCGAAGCGGGAGAGCAGCGGCTTCAGCGCGCCGACATAGTCCGTCGGGACCGGGATGTCGCAGCCCTTGTCCTTGCCGAAGGTCTCGAAGATCATCCGGTTGTGGTCGCGCCAGGAGCCGGGATGGATCTGCATGACCAGCCCGTCTTCCAGGCTCATGCGCGCCATTTCGGTGAGCATCTGGGCACGGAACAATTCCGCGTCCGCCGGCGTGGCGACGCCGCTCTTCACCCGGTCGAACAGCTGTTCGGCTTCGGCCGGAGCAAGGTCGGCGGTCTGCGCCGTGCGGTGGCCGTGGTCGGTCGAGGTGGCGCCGTAGGACTTGAAATAGGCGCGACGGTCAGCCAGAGCGGCGAGATAGCCGGTCCAGCTCTGGGTGTCGCGGCCGGTGATGGCGCCGAGATCGGCAAGGTTCTTGGCGAAGTTCGCGACGTCCGGATCGACGACCATATCCGGGCGATAGGCCGTGACCACGCGCCCTTTCCAGCCGCTCGCCAGGATCTTGCGGTGATGGCGCAAGTCGTCGAGCGGGCTTTCGGTGGTGGCCATCACCTCGATGTTGAAACGCTCGTACAGCGCGCGCGGCCGGAACTCCGGCTTGGTCAGGCTCTCCGCGACGATGTCGTAGAGCTTGTCGGCATTTTCGGCGCTGGGGCGCTCGCTGATGCCGAACACCGTGGTAAAGGCGTGGTTCAGCCACAGCCACGACGGCGTGCCGCGGAACAGGTAGAAATTCTCGCAGAACCGCCGCCAGATCTTGCGCGGATCGCTTTCGACCGGCCCGCCGTCGATGCGCGGCACGCCGACCTCCTCCGGCCGGATGCCCTGGCTGTAGAGCATGCGGTGCACGTAGTGATCCGGCACGATGAACAGCCGCGCCGGATCGGGGAAGGCCTCGTTCTCGGCAAACCACGACGGGTCGGTGTGCCCATGCGGACTGATGATCGGCAGGTTGGCGACAGTCGCATAGAGCCGCCGGGCGATGTCGCGCGTCGCCGGATCGGCCGGAAACAGCCGATCGGGATGGAGCGCGAAGGGGGCGGTGGACGTGGTGCGGCGGACGGGTTGCAGGGTCATTTGAGCCTTCCTCGGCCAGAATGCGAATGCGTATTCGCACCCGGTCTGCTTTGCAATTGCTTCCTGGACATTCGATCGGAATGCCGCCATGGTCAAGTGGTCAGGCCACTTGTCTGGTATATCACGGAGCTTGCAGCCACGCGGCGGCAGCCTTGGGCCGGCGGTGCGAACAGCCCAACGGCAGGCGGACGACACGCGCGCAAGAGGCAGGGCCCGCCGGGAGGTCCGTCTGGCGTCGGCGAGCGTGTGCGCCGGGAGGTCCGTCTGGCGTCGGCGAGCGTGTGCGCCGGACTGCGTCCGTCGCCCGAATGGCCCGCCGGCAAGCCTGACGATGCATGACCAGCGGTCCGCGAGGGAAATCAACATGTCGTTCCTGTCGAGCGACGCTGGAGGATGGCCGCCCTGATGTTGGTCAGCGCCATCGCGGACCCACGTCGAGCGCAAGATGCCGAGCCGCCCGGCGACGGCGCGGATCGAAACCCTGGATGTCATCAAGGAGCCATACTCCCATGTCGTGTCCGCTTTCCAGAGCATCGGCGCCTTCTTCCGTCCGCTCGCCAGCCACTTGGCCGACCTGACGCGGCCGCGCGTCGGCTCCGCCGGCGCTCCGGTTGACGGGCCGTTCACCTGCACGCGTCAGGCGCGCTTGGATGTTGCGCGGGCAGCCGGATCATGAACTCGGCGCGGCCGTTATCTTCGGCCGAACAGGCTTCAGGGGGCTTTTGTTCGGAAACCGGAATAACGGCTGCGTCGGAGCCAAAA
The DNA here is from genome assembly GCA_031291595.1 of Ancalomicrobiaceae bacterium. GTDB lineage: Bacteria > Pseudomonadota > Alphaproteobacteria > Rhizobiales > Ancalomicrobiaceae > CAIYYN01. The sequence goes on from JARLIU010000126.1 coordinate 3,804, forward strand.
ACTTGGTAGTGGTCCGATGGTTCCGATACGCGGCCGTGACTCGGCCGCCGCGCCGCATGGCCGGCATCGGAACCAGAGCCACCATTTCGACGGGCGATACCGACCCGCGAGCCTGCCGGGAGACGCCAAATCGCCATGCCTCTGACCATCGCCGTCATTGCCCACGACGAAAAGAAGGCCGAACTGGTCGAATGGGTCGCTACGCACCGCAACCTGCTGGCCGGCCATCGCATGGTCGGCACCGCGACGACCGGATCGCGCGTCCGCGCCCAGTGCCCGGATCTGTACCTGGAGACGGTGAAATCCGGTCCGCTCGGCGGCGATCAGCAGATCGGCGCCATGATCGCCGGCGGCGAGATCGACCTGCTGATCTTCTTTCCCGATCCGCTGACGCCGATGCCGCACGATGTCGACGTCAAGGCGCTGTTGCGTCTCGCCCTCGTCTACAATGTGCCGTGCGCGTTCAACCGCGCTAGCGCCAATCTCATCACCGAGACATTATTCAGCCAGAGGCGCGAGGCTTGACGTCATGAGCCGGCTTCGCTTCCCTTGGGCTCGGATGCCGCGGCGACGCTTGCTGCCGTGGCCGACATTCCAGGTCGATCGCGGCGATCGACCGGGGGAGACCGCGAGAGCAACGCTCGGGCGAACCTGAAGGCGAGATGTTCCGGCTTGTCGTCGTTCCGCAAATTCCAGTCCGGGAAGTCGCCCACTTTCCGGCAATAGGCTCCAGAAGGATGTGATCGATGCCGTTCCAGCCCATCGACTCGCAGCGTCTCTATCAGAAGGTCGCCGACCAGATCGGCGAACTCATCCGCGGGGGCGAATTCAAGCCGGGCAACCGCCTGCCGCCGGAGCGCGATCTGTCGAAGCAGTTGGGGGTCAGCCGTCCGGTCGTGCGCGAGGCGATGATCGCGCTGGAACTGGCCGGGCTGGTCGAGGTCCGGACCGGGGCCGGCACCTTCGTGCGCGAAGTGGTCGGTGGGGTGGAGCCACTCGGCGACGTCGGCCACAGCCCGTACGATATCCTGACGTCCCGCATGCTGATCGAAGGCGAGATTGCCGCGATCGCAGCCCGCGACGCCGATGCCGCGACGATCGGCCATTTGTCGGATCTGGTCGACGACATGGACCGCGCCGGCGTCGAGAGCGACCCCGACCTCGACCGTCGGTTTCATGTCGGCATCGCCGAGACGACGGGCAGTGCGGTGCTGACTGCCGTAGTCAGCTGGCTGTGGCAGATGCAATACGAACCCGTGTTCGCCATTCTGTCCGAACGGGTGCATCTGGCGGAAAATCTCGAGGCCACGGTGCGCGGGCACCGGGCGATCGTGGCCGCACTCGAGGCCCATGATGCCGAGGCGGCACGGGCTGCGATGAGCGAGCATCTCGCCCAGGTGCGCGACATCATCGCCGGCGAAACCGCGATTGTCGAGCAGATGTCGCTGACCTGAGGCTCTCAGTACGCCCGGTTGTCGGCGAGGACGGAAACCGCAGTCCTGAGGATGATGTGGATGTCGAGCCAGATCGACCAGTTCCGGATATACCAGAGATCGTAGGCGACCCGCCGTTCCATGTCGGCCGTCTCGCGCGTTTCGCCGCGCGCGCCGTTCACCTGCGCCCAGCCGGTGATCCCCGGCTTGACGTGATGGCGATAGGCATAGGTGGCGATGATATCGGCATACTGGTCGTCGTGCGCCAGCGCGTGCGGCCGCGGCCCGACGATCGACATGTCGCCGCGGATGACGTTGAACAGTTGCGGCAATTCGTCGAGGCTGGTCTTGCGCAGGATGCGGCCGAGCGGCGTGACGCGCGGGTCGTCGCGCTTGGCCTGCGGCACGTCCGGACCATCCTGCATCACCGTCATCGAGCGGAATTTGACCATCTCGAACACGCGTCCGCCGAAGCCGCGCCGCCGCTGGTGGAAGAAGACCGGCCGACCCGTCTCGATCAGGATGGCCGCGGCGGTCATCAGCATGACCGGTGACAGCACGACGAGTGCGACCGAGGCGATGGTGAGATCAAGCGCCCGCTTGACGAGGCAGTCGACGCGGCTCAGCGGCGCGCGTTGCACTTCGAAGCCGTTGAGCTGCCCGTAGCGCACATGCCGTCGCTCGATCAGCGCGTTGACCGTCGCATCCGCCACCAGGGTGACTGGTGCGGGCAGGGGATCGAGCATGCCAAGCAGGGTTTCGAGCCACGCCTGCTTCTCCCAGGGAGCGAAGACGAGGATCGAATCCGCCTTGGTCCGCGCCAGGGCCGCCCTCAGCGCCGCGGCGGCCGAGGCGCACTCGGCGGCGAAGCGATCTGTCGTCGCCTCGATCAACTCGGCCGCTACGATCTCGATGCCGTCGTGCGCCAGGGCGCGCTGCATGGTGTCGAGCGCCTCGGCGTCGCCGATCATCAGCGCCAGCGAGCGGTGCACCGACAATTCGGTCCGCGCCAACCGCACCTTCAGCCAGCGGGCGATGCGGTAGTGCAAGGCGAGCAGCACCAGCCCGCCGGTGGAAAAGAACAACGCGCTGCCGATGCGCGAATAGGTTGCGCTGACCTTCATCAGGAAGGCCGTCACGGCGAGCACGCCGAAGGCGGCGAACCAGGCGATCAGCACCTGACGGATCTGCGTATCCGGCTCGGCCAGGCGGTCGAACTGATAGCCGCCGCGCATTCCCATGAACGCCGCGAACGGCAGGGCGGCAAGTGCCGCCGCACCGGCGAACGAGCCGAACCACTCCCGCTCGATGAGAATGTATCGATCGGTCAGTACGGCAAGCGCCAGGATGATAACAACGTCGAGCGATACAACTAATGATTGGACTATATCTTTCGTCAACCGAAGTCGCACCGGCGGCCGAATCGCGCCAATAATTCCCGGTTGCGCTTCGATCTGGCTGAAGTCGTTCCGCAACATACTCATCACCAACACAAACCAGACTTAAGACTTTATTTACCTCCTATCCGGCCCGGGGTCACGCCAGAACCGAAATTGATTGTCCGCAGGGTAAATTGGTAAATTTCCGGATACTCGCCGGGCTCGCCAGATCGGGTTGGCCGCGCGCGCTTCTCGCTTCCCGCCGGCCGATCGCATCCAGCGCAATGGATTTTGCGCGGGCGCCGGCCCGCTCTACGGCGTCGAACTGCCGAGTTCGAGTATGACCCGCGGCTTGGTCGGCTTTGGCCTGTGCTTTGCCGGCACGCGGCTAAGGAGCCGATCCGATGCCGTCGTCGACCGTGCTAGGCGTGGCGGATCGCCTCCGTCGCCACATCGTCGTTGATCGTGTCGGTGAACGACAGCAATTGCCGCGCCTTGACGAATTCCGTGTCGCGGATCTCGAACAGCGCGTGCAAGAGCGCATTGATGTCAGCCACATAGAACGGTTTGCGCATGAAGTACTTGATGCCGACGTGCACGGCTTCGCGCTCGACCTTCTCATTGGCCTGCGCGCTGATCAGCACGACGGTCGCATCCGGACGCTGGTGCAGGATGGTGCCTGCGGTCTCGATGCCGTCGATGCCCGGCATGTTCAGGTCGACGAAGACGCAATCGAATGCCTGTCGGGACGCCAGTTCGATGGCGCCGAACCCGTCGCTGGCCTCGAAGGGTTTCAGGTTGAACAGGCTGCGCGCCACGACCTTCTTGATGATGGCGCGGCTGGTGCTGGAATCGTCGACGATGAGAATGTTGCGCGGTTTGGCGACATGCAGGCTTTTCAGCAGGACCTCGGCAATAGTGCGCACGTCGAACGGCTTGTGCAGCACGTCGTACGCGCCGAACCGTTTCAGGAAATCGATGGTATTTTGCGAGGTGTCCGCCGAAATGGATACGATGATCGGCGCCTTGCGGCCATCCAATATCGTCGACAGACTTTCGAGAAACTGGAAGCCGCTGATCCCAGGCATGTTGAGATCGATGAACATGACCTCCGGGATGCGGTCGCCGAGCAACCGCGCCGCGTCGCGCGCATTCGAGCACTCGAAAACGACGCAAGACGGCATGATCTTCGCGAGCGACTTGCGCAACACGTAGCGGATCACGTCGCTGTCATCGACGATCAAAGCAGAGAACTCCATGGTTTCCCGCCCCGGTTTGGTTGTCCCGAGTCAAGTTGACAGTAGAATTACTAACAAGTTGAATAAATCGTCAGGGGACTGGTCGCAAAAAGATACATTTCCGCGTGGATTGCACCCATAGGTGGTGGACGCCTCGGCAAGTCCGCAACTTCAGGGAGACGTTGGCGTGCGATTGCCGCTTGGAGGTATATGGCGTCAATCGGCACATGCAATTTAAGCGCGCATGTCGGTGTGCGACGTGCGGCAAGCGGCTGCCCGGCCGAAGCGTTGCCGCACGCACGCTCGCAGCGGATGCCCGGCGAGTGTGGCGGTCGCGGTCGTCTCTTTCAATTCCGCTTCGATCTGGCATTATCGGCTTGCTATACGGCAAAGCCCTTATTTCAGGACCTGGATTTTTGATGGCGCTGCATTTGGTTGTCACCGACGGTCGCGACCTGTTGAACGGAGCCGCGGATGCCGTCGTCGTCGGCCCGGACCGGCCGTTCGTCATCGGTCGCGACGAGCGTTGCGACTGGGCGCTGCCCGATTCGGTCAGGCAGATTTCCGGCCGCCATTGCGAGATCGACTTTGCCGACGGCCGCTACCGCGTGCGCGACCTTTCGACCAACGGCACCTTCCTCGACGGCGCCGAGGAGCGTGTCGACGGTACGCCGGCGCTGAGTGTCGGAACCCGCCTGCGCGTCGGGCCCTATGTCGTCACCGTGTCGAAGATTTCCGCCGATACCGCGCCGCCGCGCACCGCCCCGCCGGCTCAGGCCGAGGCTGCGAAAGGGGTGCCCGGGGCACCGCGCCCGCCGATGCGGCGCAATGCCGATCCGGCCGCCGCCATCATGGCGGCCCGGGCGCATCTGGCCGAAGCCGTGCCGAAAAGCGTCGCCGGGGATGATCCAGGTGCCGAAACCTACCTCACCAAGATCCGTGCGGCGCCCGTCCGCGCGCCGATGGCGCCCAGTCTGCCGACGCGGCCGAACGAACCAACTCCGGCGCCTGCGGGTGAACAGGCCGCCGCGGCCCAGCGCGAGCCGACGTTGCCGCCGCCGTCCGAGCGCCCGACCGAGGCGCCGTTCGCCGCCGCGCCGGCCAGCCATCCGCTGCCGCCGAGCGATCCCTGGGCGACGCCGGACCTCGATCAGCCCGCGTCACCCGAGGCAGGGAGGCTCGAAATCAGCTTCGACATGCCGGCGGTTCGGCCCAGCTTCCACGCGCCTGCAACCGCCCCGGCGCCCGCGGGCGCAGCCACCCCTGTTCCGACCGCGCCGGAATGCGCCGCAGCGCCGGCCCCGGACCCCTCGGCGCTAGTCCGGCGCGCGGCGGCGGGTCTGGGTCTCGATCCGGCCCAATTGGCCGACATCGATCCCGGCGATCTCGTCGAACGCCTCGCCGCCCTGGCGCGGCTCTCGGCGGCAAGCCTCAAGGCGCAATTGGACGAGAAGACCGCCAAGACCCGCAGGCTGAAGCCGCGGCTTCGGCTCGCCGGCCGGCCGGTCGACGCCAACCCGCTGAAAGTGCATACGATCGAGCAGGCGCTGCTGCAGATGCTCAAGGCTGATGCCGCGAGCCCGGCGGCCGCAGCCAAAGTGTTCGAGCGCTCGCTGCAGGAAATCGCGCGGTTCCGCGTGAAGCTCGATACGGCGGTCGAGGCGGCGGTTGCGCAAATGGCGGCCGATCTTGCTCCGGCGGCGATCGAAGCGCATTGCGCCGACTTTGCCGCACCGGACCGGCTCGCCGAGACCGCGTGGGAACTCTATCGCATCCTGTGGCACGAGCTTGACGCCGACTGGCAGGCGGGCTTCCGGCAGGCCTTCGACTTCCATGTCGCCGAAGCCTTTGCCGACGAGGTGTGAGCAGCGCCTTGCAGTCGGCCAATCGATCCGGCGGACGGATTTCGACGCCGGAGGCTGGCACTGCCTGGACGAGAGCTTTGACGACGGGCCTGTAGCGGCGCGGCCGGGGTGGCGGCCGGGTCCGGCTGGGATTGCCCGGCCCGCTGTTTGATTTGAGCGCTTTGACGCCGCTTGCGGCACATTGCGGCATTCTGCGCGGCTGGCGGGACGCAGTCCGGTTTCCGATCCCGGCGGCCACGCCACAGGAGGCATCCATGGCATTGGATTTCTTTGGCTATGACGGTGCGGAAACGCCGCCGGCCGTCGATCTCAACAAGAGCATTTTGAAAGGCCTCGGCGAGGAGGATTGGGACAAGGTTCTCTCCTTCGGCGCGCTGCGCCGCTATCCCGCCGACTCGATCGTGCTGAAGCCCGGCAGCCGCGAGGCGCTCTTGCATTTCATCGTCACCGGCGCCATCCGGCTGACCGCCCAGGGCGGGCGCGAGCAGCGTCTCCTCGGCGAGGGCAACGTCTTCGGGCTCATGTCCTTCCTCGACGGCGAGCCGAGCACCCTCGAGGCGGTCGCCGAGGGGCCGGTCGAACTCCTGCTGTTGGGACCGGAAGCCTTCGACCAGATGGCCGCCTGGCACCCGCGCATCGCCATTTCCCTGCTGCGCGACGTCGGCGCCGATCTTGCAGGCCGACTGCGCAGACTTGCCGACCCGATTTGAGCGGCGACCGGCCGAACGTCCACCCCGTTTTTTGCAGCGAGCGGCAGATGAGCACTGAGGCCAGTACACCTTCTCCGCAGGCTTTTTCCCGGCCGGCCTTTTTCGACAACTACACCAAACGCCGGCACCTGCTTCCCGGCTGGTTCTGGTCGGCCGGACGCATCGTCGCCTTCGGCTATGGCCTGTTCCTGATCGGCATGCTGGTGTTCGACGGTCCGGTCGGACTGAAACTGTTCTGGGGCATCACGATTCCGTCGCTGCCGATCCTGCTGGTCGTGGCGCCCGGCGTCTGGCGGCAGGTCTGTCCGATGGCGTTCCTCAATCAGATCCCGCGGCAATATGGCTTTTCGCAAAGCCGCGATCTGCCGGAGCTCTGGCGCAATGCCGCCTTCGGCATCGCCGTCGCCTTCTTTGTCGGCGCCGTGTCGCTGCGGGTGCCGTTGTTCAATCACATTGGCTGGGCGCTGGCCGCCGGCCTGGTCTTCACCCTCGGCCTCGCGTTTGCCGGCGGTCTGGTGTTCAAGGGCCGCAGCGGCTGGTGCGGCACCTTCTGCCCCTTGGGGCCGGTCCAGCGCACCTACGGCCAGGCACCGCTCCTCGTCGTCTCCAACGGCTATTGCGCGACCTGCGTCGGCTGCCAGAAGGCGTGCTACGACTTCAACCCGCGCGCCGCCGTCTTCACCGACGTCTATGACGACGATCCGCGCTATGCCGGCCAACGGCGGCTGTTCATGGGGCTGCTGCCCGGCCTGATCGGCGGCTACTTCCTGCAGGGGCCGGCGCCCGACTATTCGATGGTCGCCTATGTCGGGATCATCATCGCCGCCTGCTTCGCCTCGGCCGGCCTGTTCTGGGCAGCGGTCAGCTTTCTGCCGGTCAGGCCCTATCATCTCGCGGCCGCCTTCGGCGCCATCGCGCTCGCCCTGTTCTACTGGTTCTCCGGCCCGACCATCGTCAGGACCGTCGCCGATCTCGCCGGCTCGGTACCCTCGGATGCCGCCGTCGGCGCGGCGCGTGGCATCGGCATCGTCGCGGCGCTGATCCTGGTGGCAAGCGGCCTCAGGAGCGAATGGCACTATCGCCAGTCCTTGCGCGACGCCGCCGCCAGATCGGATGGCAGCCGCTCGGCGTTGAAATCCCGCGCTGCCGCCGGCCATGGCGCCGAAGTGACCGACCGCGAGACCGGCATCACCTTCAACGTCGCCGCCGACGCCTCGCTGCTGGATGCGGTGCAGGCGGCCGGCCTGAAGATCAACTACGGCTGCCGTGCCGGCGTCTGCGGCGCCGATGCAGTCGCGATCTGTGATGGTGGCGAGCATCTGTCGCCGGCGTCCGACGACGACCTGGCGACGCTCAGGCGTCTTGGCCTCGAGGGCCGGGCGCGGCTCGCCTGCGTCTGCCAGGTCAAGGGGCCGGTCGTCATCGACCGCGACCCGAATTCCGCCCCCGCCGCCAAGCCGAGCGCACCGGCTGAAGCGAAGCAGGATCGCGGGCTCGTCGCCGGCATCTCCCGCGTCGTCATCGTCGGCAATGGCGTCTCCGGCATGGGCGTCGCCGAAGCGCTCCGCCGCGACAGCCCGTCGATGGCGATCGAGATCGTCACCAACGAGACGCTGCACTTCTACAACCGCATGGCCATCGGCCGCCTGATCTACGGCACCTCGGGCCTCGACGGCATGCAACTGGTGCCGGACAACTGGTTCTCGCAGAACCGGGTCGAGGTGCACCGTAACACCATCGCCGCCGCCATCGACCGCGACCGCAAACGGCTGATCCTGGCGACTGGCCAAGCGCTTGCCTACGACAAGCTGGTGCTGGCGACGGGTGCGCGCGCCGCCACGCCCGAGCCGGAATTCCTGGAGCGGTCCAATGCCTTCGTGCTCCGGACCGCCGACGATGCGCTCGCCATCCGCGACTTCGTGCAGGCGCGCGGCTGCCGGCGCGCGGTCGTCATCGGTGGCGGGGTTCTGGGCGTCGAGGCGGCCGATGCGCTGCGCCATCTCGGCCTGAAGGTGACGCTGTTGCAGCGCTCCGACCGGCTGATGAACGCGCAACTCGATGAAGGCGGGGCGCAGAAGCTCACCGCCTATCTCGAAGGTCTCGGCATCCAGGTGGTCACCAATGCCTCGATCAAGCGCTTTGACGGCGAGGCGGCGATTGCCTCGGCCTGGCTGTCGCACGGGCCGCGGGTGCGCGCCGACCTCTACGTCGCCTGCCTCGGCGTCCAGGCAAACAGCTATCTGGCCGAGACTGCCGGGTTGGATGTCGGCCGCGGCATAAGGGTGAACGGCGCCATGCGCACCTCCGATCCGCACATCTATGCGGTCGGCGACGTCGCCGAACTGAAGGGTCCGAGCGGCCTGTGGCCGATCGGCGCCGCGCAGGCGCAGGCTGCCGCCGCCGACATCTTCGGCGATTTGAAGCCGTTCGAGATGCCGCGCATCGTGCTGCAGCTGAAATGCGATGGCATCGACTTGAGGTCCTACGGCGATCCCGCACCGATGAGTGGCGACGAGGTGTTTTCCTCGCACCCGGACGATCTCGCCTATTGGCGCATCATCCAGCGCGAGGGCCAGCTCTCCGGCGCGGTCTATGTCGGCCCGCCCGGCTCGGCCAAGCACTTCACCCGCGTCGTCCACAAGGGCTTCGATCTCGCGCCGTTACGCGACGATCTCCGCCGCGGCATTCTCGACGGCATGAAAGCGCTGCAATGAGAGGGCCGGCGGTGCCCAGGTGCGGGACCTGCCGGATCAGGAACGGGCACGAAGGGACGCCAACGGCCCTCGCATTCGATCTCAATCAGGATGTCATCCCGGCGCAAGCCGGGATCCAATGCCGTCGCAACGGGCAGGTCAGCGCAACAAATCAAGGCCATCTAGGTAGTCCTGCCAGGCAGAGGCAGTAGTGGATCCCGGCTTTCGCCGGGATGACACCGAATTTGGCAAATTTGGTCACTGTCGAGGCCGATAGTATGATCTCGTCTGCATATCCGGTTCGTCATTGCGAGCGAAGCGAAGCAATCCAGAAAGCCTCGAAAGACCCTGGATTGCTTCGCCTTCTGCTCGCAATGACGGCCGCTTGTTCGGTCTTCCAAAAATCAACGAGATCTCACCTCACGCGTGCTCGGCGTCCTTCGTAGCCGTGACCGCGGCGTCCGCCTCGGCCTGGTCGCCGACGCCGTTGTAGAAGGCGTTCAGCAGCACGGCCGACAGGGCCGCCAGCAGGATGCCGGAATCCAATAAGGGCTTCAGCACGGCCGGCAGGTGGTTGAAGAAATTGGGCGCCACCAGCGTGATCATGCCGACGCCGACCGAAATGGCGACGATGAACAGATTGTTGCGGTTGGCCTTGAAATCGACGGACGACAGGATGCGCGCGCCAGTCGCCGCCACCATGCCGAACATGACGATGCCGGCGCCGCCGAGCACGGTCTGCGGCACCGCTTCGGCCAGCGCCGACAGCTTCGGACACAGGCCAAGCGCCAGCATGATCAGGCCGCCAGTCGCCGTGACCCAGCGCGAGCGTACGCCGGTCACCCCGACCAGCCCGACGTTCTGCGAGAAGCTGGTATAGGGGAAGGTGTTGAAGATGCCGCCGATCAGCGTGCCGAGGCCGTCGGCGCGCAAGCCGGCGGTCAGCGCCGCGCGGTCGATCTTGCGGTCGGTCATGTCGCCGAGCGCCAGGAACATGCCGGTCGATTCGATCATCACCACGATCAGCACCAGGCACATGGTCAAGGCCGGAACAATCTGGATGGTCGGCACGCCGAACTGGAACGGCACCACCAGCGCGAACCACGGCGCCGCGGCGACCTTGGCAAACGTCATCATGCCGAACGCCGAGGCGATCACGCAGCCGACGACGATGCCGATCAGCACCGCGACGTTGGAGATGAAGCCGCTGGTCCACTTGGTGACGGCGAGGATCAGCAACAGCACGAACAGCGCGATGCCGAGGCCGTCGAGCGCGCCGTACGCCGGATTGACCGGCAGCGCCAGCTTTCCGTCGAGCATCGTCGGCGGGAAAGTCGGCAGGCCGCCGCCGGCCCAGTTGATGCCGATGCGCATCAGCGAGATGCCGATGACCAGGATGATCGTGCCGGTGACCACCGGCGGGAAAAAGGCGAGGAGCCGCGACACCAAGGGCGCCACCAGGAAGGCGAAGATGCCGGCAACGATGACCGCGCCGTAGATGCCCAAGATGCCGACGTCGGCGCTGTTGGCCATGGCGAGCATCGGGCTGACCGAGGCAAAAGTCACGCCCATCATCACCGGCAGGCGGATGCCGACCTTGGGCAGGCCGATGCTCTGGATCAGCGTGGCAATGCCGCAGGCGAACAGATCGGCGCTGATCAGCAGCGCCACCTGTTCCGGCGGCAGCTTCAGCGCGCGGCCGATGATCAGCGGTACAGCAACGGCACCTGCATACATGACGAGCACATGCTGCAGGCCGAGTGCCAACAGACGATGCGGCCCGAGAAACTGGTCTACGGGATGTACTGTCTTCTCCATGGAGTCCCCCAGATGAAATGGCTTCCGAAGTCAAACAAGACGCATCCTTCGAGCCAAGCTTGACTGATATTGTGCGCAAGTCGTCGCGTTAGGTAGTTGTACCGTATATTGTCCAGACAATCGAAAACCCGGTGGCAAGTCTCGGCACGCCGTGCGAATTTGCAAGTAAACGGGAATACTGATGACGCGGGAAATGCTGAAGGGCGGCCGCGGCCGGCGCGACGGGAACACCGACCTTCGCCCTGTTGGGCGCGCGTCTAGAGCCGCACGTCGTCGTTTCGCGCGTGAGCGGACGGGGGCCGTGTGCTTTCAGGCAACATCGTCAAGCGGGCGGGGCGTCGATTGGGTATGGCACTGTTGCGTCCGCTCACGCCTTGCGCGCCCGCGACCGCTGCGCCGAACCGCGGAACACGATGTCGACCGGCCAGACCTCCTGATGGCCGGCGATATCGGCGCCGTTGCCGAGCGCCCGCGCCATGGTTTCGATGTGTTCACCCGCCTTGCGCAACGACGAGAAGGTCGTGGTCAGCGGCGGCACCATGGTGGTCGGGCGGATCGACGGCAGCCCGTCGTCATGGGCGATCAACGACACATCCGCCCCGACGACGAGGCCCAGATCGGCGATGGCGCGGCCGATGCCGAGCGCCGACAGCATCGACGAGCACAAGAACGCCGTCGGCGGCTCGGCCAGCGACAGCATCTCGTGGGCAAAACGATAGCTTGCTTCTTCGGTGAGGGTGCCGGAGCGGATGTAGGCGTCGGGTGCGGCGAAACCGCGTGCCGCCAGGGCCGCCCGCCAGCCGATTTCGCGGTCGGCGGCGAAATTGAGCCACGGATTGGCATTGACGAGGCCGATGCGGCTGTGGCCGAGGTCGATCAAGAGGTCCGTGGCGCGGTGGAAGGCGCCCTCGTTGTCGATGTCGAGATAGGCGTAAGGGTCGGAACTGTTGGTCCGCCCGTGCAGCACGAACGGCACCTTCAACGCCCGAACTTGCGCGACCAGCGGGTCGTCCTTGCCCGGTGCCGAGATGATCACCGCGTCGACCGACCTGAGGTGCGAGGCGCGCGGGATCGGCTCCGGCTCCGACTTGACGGGGATGATCAGCAGGTCGGAGTCGCTCTCCGCGATCTTCGAGGCCAGCCCGCCGAGAAATTCCGCAAACAGCGGATCGATGGACAGGCCGCGTCCCAACGGCAGCGTCAATCCGATGGTGCCGGTGCGCCCCAGCGCCAGCCGCCGCGCATTGGAATTCGGATGATAGCCCTGCATCCGGGCGGCTTCGGCAACCCGCTTGCGCGTCTCCTCGCCCACCTCCGGATAGCCGTTGAGCGCCCGGCTGACCGTCGTCTGCGACAGCCCGAGATGCTCGGCCAGCTGCTTCAGGTTCATGGGAATGTCCTCCCTCCGACGGCTGGAGACCGAACAGCCTGATTGGCGTGCCGGCTCGGATTGCGGCCATGTCGGCGCTTGGTGGAGGCCGCACGCCTGCCAGACGGGCAGCCCCGCGCCATCGTAGTCAAAGCGCTTTGAAAAATCGAGCAGCATTTTTCCGCCGTCCCGCGGCGCGAATTCTTCATACGAATGCTGTCTCCTGTTGCCCGGACAGCAGGTTAGCGCCAGTAAAACCCAGCGCGACTGCCTGTCGCAGCCAGTCAAAGCGACAAAATCGCGCAGAGCCTTGACAGGGGTCAAGGATGCCGGCAATGTGGTTCAAAGCGCTTTGAAGCGGATGTAAAACCGCGCTGGCGTGAGTGAGAGGGATCGCCAAACTCGTGCCGGGCCAATGCGTTGGGCCTGGGATGTCGGCGACGCCTGTCGCTGCGGCAAAGCCGCTTCGGTTCAAAACGAAGACATTCGGGAGGCAGTCACGATGACATCCGAGATTTCCCATCAGTCGTATCTCGTCCGCGGGCGGGCGGGCGGAAGCGCCAAAGCCGCCGCGGCTGCCGCGGCCGTCCTGCTGTCCGGCCTCGCCCTGTCGGCGAGCGCACACGCCGCCGAAGTGGCGATCTCCTGCGGCGCGACCGGAGCGGAACTGCAATTCTGCAAGGATGGCGCCGACGCCTGGGCGAAGAAGACGGGCAACACGGTGAAGGTCGTCTCCACCCCCAACGAGACGACCGAGCGTCTGGCGATCTACCAACAGACGCTGGCCGCCGGTTCGGACGCCATCGACGTCTACCAGATCGACGTCATCTGGCCGGGCATCCTCGGCAATCATTTCATCGACCTGAAGAAATACATGACCGACGCCGAAGTGGCCGAGCATTTCAAGCCGATCATCGCCAACAATACGGTTGGCGGCCGCCTTGTCGCCATGCCCTGGTTCACCGATGCCGGCGTGCTCTACTATCGCAAGGACTTGCTCGAGAAATACGGGCTGAAGACCCCGGGCACCTGGGAAGACCTGATCGCGGACGCGACCAAGATCCAGGACGGCGAGCGCAAGGCCGGCAACGACAAGTTCTGGGGCTACGTGTTCCAGGGCAAGGCCTATGAGGGTCTGACCTGCGACGCGCTCGAATGGGTCGATTCCTTTGGCGGCGGCGCGCTCGTCGACGACAAGGGCAACATCACCATCAACAACCCGAAGGCCATCGCCGCCTTCACCATGGCGGCCTCGCTGGTCGGCAAGATCACGCCCGACGGCGTCTTGAACTACGCCGAGGAAGATGCGCGCGGCGTGTTCCAGTCCGGCAATGCGGCCTTCATGCGCAACTGGCCCTATGCCTGGGCGCTCGGCAACGGCCCCGACAGCCCGGTCAAGGACAAGATCGGCGTGGTGGCGCTGCCCAAGGGCGGCGATGCCGGCAAGGCGACCGGCGCGCTCGGCGGCTGGGAACTGGCCGTCTCGAAGTATTCGAAGCATCAGGACGCGGCCGCCGATCTGGTCAAGTATCTGACCAGCAAGGAAGAGCAGAAGCGCCGCGCCATCGGCGGCAGCTACAACCCGACGATCGCCGCGCTCTACCAGGACAAGGACGTGCTGGCGGCGGTGCCGTTCTTCGGCTCGCTCTACGACACGTTCACCAATGCGGTGGCGCGTCCCTCGAAGGTCACCGGCATCCGCTACAATCAGGTGTCGACGGCGTTCTGGAACGTGAGCCACTCCGTACTCGGCGGCCAGATGAAGCCCGCCGATGCGGTGGTCCAGCTCGAGAGCGAACTGAAGAAGATCAAGCGCTCCGGCTGGTTAACTCCCATGGGGCGGGCAGGGCAGGCTGCGTCCTGTCCGCCCGCTGCGGCGGGGACGGAACAGGTGCCGCTTCCAGCCAGCGCTCTCGTCATTGCGAGCGAAGCGAAGCAATCCAGACTCTTGTATTCGGGCCTTCTGGATTGCTTCGCTTCGCTCGCAATTGACGAAGCAAGTCGATGACGTCGCTTGGCAACCAGCCTCGGCGCCCCTTGTTGCCTTCAACAACGATTCGCCTAGGGGAGGGTGCAATGTCCGGCCGATCCGCACTGACGCGGGCCCGCGTACGAGCCGCCTGGCAGTTTCTGACACCCATGCTCGTCGTCCTGGTGCTTGTGGCCGGCTGGCCGCTGTTCCGCACCATCTATTTCTCCCTCACCGACGCCAACCTCTCCGACCTCTCGGCGACGAAGTTCATCGGCCTGGAGAACTATCTCGCCAACTACGACGGCGAATGGTCGGGGCTGCTCGCCGACGAATACTGGTGGCGGGCCGTGCGCAATACCATCGGCTTCACCTTGGTGTCCTGCTCGCTCGAGACCCTGCTCGGCTTCATCGTGGCTCTGGTGTTGAATGCCGACTTCAAGGGGCGCGGTCTGGTGCGCGCCGCCGTACTGGTCCCCTGGGCCATTCCGACCATCGTCTCGGCCAAGATGTGGGGCTGGATGCTGCACGACCAGTTCGGCATCATCAACGACCTCTTCATGCGCATCGGCTTGATCTCGGCGCCGATCGCTTGGACCGCCAACCCCGATATCGCCATATGGGCGGTGATCCTGGTCGACGTGTGGAAGACGACGCCGTTCATGGCGCTATTGATCCTTGCCGGCCTGCAGATGCTGCCGGGCGACATCTACGAGGCCGCCCGCATCGACGGGGTCTCGCCCATCCGCGTGTTCTTCAAGGTGACGCTGCCGCTCGTCTGGCCGGCGGTGATGGTGGCGGTGATCTTCCGCGCCCTCGACGCCATGCGCATCTTCGACCTGATCTACGTTCTGACCTCGAACACCCGCGAGACCGCTTCGATGTCGATCTACGCCCGCCAGCAGCTGGTCGATTTCCAGCAGGTCGGCATGGGCTCAGCCGCCTCGACGCTGCTGTTCCTGGTGATCGCGGTGTTCACCATCATCGCCATCACCGTCGGCAAGGTGAAACTCGGGCAGGAGGGATGACGATGAAACCGGCCAAGCTGCTCAAGACGATCGCCTTTTACGCCCTGGTGCTGGTGATCGTCGTTTTCGCCGTCTTCCCGTTCTACTACGCCATCCTGTCGTCACTCAGGACCAGTTCGGAGCTGTTCGAGATCGCCTATTGGCCGAAGAACTTCAATCTCGAAAACTACGTCGCGGTGTTCCGCGAACAGCCGTTTGCCCGCAATCTGTTGAACTCGATCGTCGTGGCCGTCGCGGTGGTGGCGATCTCGCTGTTCCTTGGGCTGACTGCCGCCTATGCCCTCGGCCGCATCAATTTTCGCGGTCGCGGCGCGCTGCTGTTGACCATCCTGGCCGTGTCGATGTTTCCGCAGGTCGCGGTGCTCTCCGGCATGTTCGAGCTGATCCGCTTCTTCGGTCTGTATAATTCGCTCCCCGGCCTCGTGCTGTCGAACCTCATCCTGACGCTGCCCTTCACCGTCTGGGTGCTGACCACCTTCATGCGCGAACTGCCGAAAGAGCTCGAAGAGGCCGCCTTCGTCGATGGCGCCACGCCCTGGATCGTCGTGCGTCGCGTGTTCCTGCCGCTGATGTGGCCGGCTCTGGTGACGACGGGGCTGTTGGCCTTCATCGCCGCCTGGAACGAGTTCCTGTTCGCACTAACCTTTACCCTGTCGAACGACATGCGGACCGTACCGGTCGCCATCGCGCTGATCACCGGAGCCAGCCAGCATGAACTGCCCTGGGGCAACATCATGGCGGCCTCGGTCATCGTGACGGTGCCGCTCGTCGTCCTCGTGCTGATCTTCCAGCGCAAGATCGTGTCCGGCCTCACCGCCGGTGCGGTCAAGGGCTGATCAACCGCCCATGCGGACAACTGACCTGACGGTCGCCCATGCGGTCAGGCAACAGCAATTGCAGGGATGCCGCCATGAATACCCAGACCGAGAAGACCGGTGAGATCTTCGGTCGCGACCCCGATTGGTGGCGCGGCGCGGTGATCTACCAGATCTATCCGCGCAGCTACCAGGATTCGAACGGCGACGGCATCGGCGATATTGCCGGCATCGTCTCGCGCCTCGACTATATCGCGTCCCTCGGCGTCGATGCCATCTGGCTGTCGCCGTTCTTCACGTCGCCGATGCAGGATTTCGGCTATGACGTCGCCGATTATCGCGACGTCGATCCGATGTTCGGCACGCTCGCCGATTTCGACCTGCTCGTCGAAGAGGCGGAAAAGCGCGGGCTGCGCATCCTGATCGACCTTGTCCTCTCTCACACATCCGACCTGCATCCGTGGTTCAAAGAGAGCCGTGGCAGCCGCGACAACGCGCGAGCCGATTGGTACGTCTGGACGGAAAGCAAGCCCGACGGCACGCCGCCCAACAATTGGCTGTCGGTGTTCGGCGGCTCCGCCTGGGAATGGGATACCGGGCGCTGCCAGTACTATCTGCACAATTTCCTCGCCAGCCAGCCGGACCTCAACTTCCACAACCCCGCCGTGCAGGATGCCGTGCTGGACGTCGCCCGCTTCTGGCTGCAGCGCGGGGTCGGCGGCTTCCGTCTCGACACGGTCAATTTCTACTTCCATGACAAGGAGTTGCGCGACAATCCGGCGGCTCCGCCCGGCACCGAGGTCTCGACCGTGCCGAAGTCGAACCCCTATGCCCGGCAGTTGCATCTCTACGACAAGAGCCGGCCGGAGAACCTGAAATTCCTCGAACGGCTCCGCGCCGTGATGGACGAATTTCCGGCCATCACCTCGGTCGGCGAACTCGGGACCGACAACGATGTCTATGCGCTGACCGCTGCCTATACCGAGGAGGACAAGCGTCTGCACATGGCCTACAGCTTCGACCTGCTGGGCCCGAACAACACCGCCGGCCATGTTCGCAGCGCCGCTGCCGCCATGAACGAGGGGATCGGGTCGGGCTGGCCGAGCTGGGCACTGTCGAACCACGATTTCGCCCGCGTCGTGTCGCGCTGGGGCCATCAGGCCGAGGCCGAACGCTTCGCTCCGCTCGCCCTGGCGCTGGTCGGTTGCTTGCGCGGCTCTCCGTGCATCTATGAAGGCGAGGAACTCGGCCTCACCGAGGCCGATGTGCCGTACGAAAGGCTGCAGGACCCCTACGGCAAACGCTTCTGGCCGGCCTTCAAGGGTCGCGACGGCTGCCGCACGCCGATGCCCTGGACGAGCCAAGGGCCGAATGCCGGCTTCACCGCGGGCGAGCCCTGGCTGCCGGTGCCGTCGGACCATCTCGCCCGCTCGGTGGCGGCGCAGGACGGCAAGCCCGGTTCGGTGCTGGAACGGGCGCGGACGTTCATCAATTGGCGCAAGCATCAGACGGCGCTGCAGAAGGGCGGCATGCGCTTCCTCGATGTGCCCGAGCCGCTCATCGCCTTCGAGCGCAGCCATGGCAACGAAAGCGTGCTCGTCGTGCTCAATCTCGGGGCCGAACCCGCCAGCGCGGAAATCGCCGGGCTGCCGGCCGCCACCGCCCTCGAGGGTCACGGCTTCGCCGGCGCACGCGTCAAGGATGGCAGCCTGACGTTGCCGGGCTTCGGCGCCTGGTTCGGACGGATGGAGTGAATAGCAGGTCGGCTTTCGGCGTGGCGTGTCGTGGTGGCGAAGACTGGAGTTCGACCCCTCTCCCGGCCTTCGGCCACCCTCTCCCACAAGGGGAGAGGGCAAAGTTCGTCTCCCCTACAGCGGGACGGCGAAGTATGGCTGCCCCCTGCAAGCGCCCGCGCCGATGCCCCTTCCACCGCGCTCCGGGCGGTCCCCTCCC